>NZ_JBYVYK010000004.1:0-138849 GCF_058148405.1 Mycobacterium sp. DHQP2018-32-09
CCGGGGCGGCGTACTTGGCCAACAACACCTCCAGCAGCGCCGCCGCCTCCGGGGTCAACGTCGCCGACATGGGCACGGTGCGGTCACGCCGCTGGGAACCGATCACCACCTCCCGCCGCCGCATCCGTTCGGGCTCCCCATCCGTGGGTTCAGGGCCGTCGGGGTCGATCTCGGCCAACGCCAGCCCGATCTGATCCCGCAACTCCTTGGGACCGTGCCCCACCGCGTGGCGTACCCAGTCCAGTTCGAGGCGTTCGCGCTCCACGCGGCTCACCCAGCCGGGCACCTCGCGCAGCCCGTCGCGGATCACGGCCACGTGCTCCCCGGTGAGCAACCCGCCGGCTTGGGCGGCCGCCAACGCCGGCAACACCGGCGCCAACGCCTCCCCGGCCACCGAACGCCGCGGCCCCAACACCGCGGCCTCGGCCAGCCGGCGACTCGCCTCCCGCCCCGAGAGCCGCCACCGCACCGCCACCACCTCCCGCCACGACTTGGCCCCGACCTCCTTGGGGGTGGTGCGGCACTGCAACTCGGTCAGCACCCGGTGCCACTGCGCCGGCAGCGCGCAGCCCAGGGACTCCAGCTCGTCGCCCAGGGCGAACAGTTCGTCGAGGGTCACGGCGTCCAGGTCGCAGCCGGCGAACGCGGCCCGCAACCCCGCCACCGCCACCCGAACCTCACCCAACCCCACCACTCGAACATACATTCGACCACCGACAAGCCGGGGTGCTGAAGCGTGTCATCTCTCAGGACATCGGTGACAGTTCTGCATCACGACATCGGTGACACTTTGGGCGGTCTTGGTGGTGACACTTCTGCGTCAGAGTTCCGGTCGTGGCTGGCAATGAACCCATCGATCCTCGCGTTCGTCTCGCGATCTCCCAGTGGCCCGATGATGCACCCCGTGGAGCGGTCTCGACCTTCTGCGCCGAGCACGGCATTTCCCGTAAGTCGTTCTACGAACTCCACAAACGCGCCGCGACTGACGGTCCGGCCGCAGTGCTCGAACCTCGAACTCGGCGGCCCAAGTCGAGTCCATCAACTCTGAGCGCTGAGTTGAAACTGCAGGTCGTGACCGTGCGTGCAGCCCTGGAGGCCTCAGGTCTCGATCACGGGCCGATCAGCGTGTACGAGAAGATGCGCGCCATGGGGTTCGAGCAGGTTCCCTCCATCGCATCGCTGGCGCGCATCTTCCGCGCAGCCGGAGTGTCGCAGCCCGAGCCGAAGAAAAAGCCCCGCTCAGCGTGATGCAGAACTGTCACCGATGTCCTGAGAGATGACATACGCGTAGTCGGCAGTCGACCAACCCTGCCGGCCCCACGGCACGGGAGCGACGCACCCCTCGGTAGGCGCAGCGTGAGACACGAGTCAGTTCCGGTTGGATCCCGAGCACTTCCGCATTGGCGGGCCAGGCAACCGCGGGGGCCGAACACGACGGGTGTCAGCGAGGTCCCCGGGACATCACTGGCCCTGCTGAGGGAGGGCTACTCCGCGGGTACGCACTCCAGGACGCACCGCTCGATGTGGTCGACGTCCTCGTCGGTCATCACGGTCGACAGTGCGAGCAGGCCGTTCGTGCCGGCGAGTACCCCCGCCTCGTACAGCCGCCACCACGTCGCGGTGGCATCCTCGACGTGCAGTCGCAGCAGCGAGCCCCGACCGTGCACGCGGACGCCGGCATCGCTCAACCGACGTCGCAGCCCGTCACCGCGAGCGTTGAGATCGTCGATGACCGATCCGGAGAACCGTTGCAGCGCAACCAGTCCCGCAGCCATCGTCACGGGATTGGCGCTGAACGTACCACCCCACGTCACCGGGCCACGCCCCAGCGGACTGAACGCGTCGAGCACGTCGGCCCGTCCGCCCACCGCTCCCACCGGGAATCCGCCGCCGATGATCTTGCCCAGCGACACCAGGTCCGGCACCAGGCCGTAGTCGCGGTGCAGTCCGCCTTCGCCCAACCGGAAGCTGATCACCTCGTCGACCGCCAGCAGCGCGCCATGGTGGCGCGCCAGGCGCTGTGCGGCCGCCGCGAAGTCCTGCGACACCGGGCGCAGACCTGCGCGGTTCGGCATCAGATCCAGCAGGATCACCGCAACCCGGTCGCCGTGGCGGGCCATGGCATCGGCCAGTGCGTCGACGTCGTTCTGCGGCAACTCGATCGACGCCTCCGCCGCCGACTGCGGCACCCCGGGCGCGTCGGTGGCCACCACGCCGTCGTAGGTGCCGTGGTAGCTGCCCGCGAACCTCACGACCAGATCGCGGCGGGTATGGGCACGCGCGCCGCGCACCATCATCATCACGGCCTCGGTCCCCGAGTTGCAGAATCGCCATCGCGGCAGACCGGTTCGCTGCGAGAGCGTCTCGGCCATCTCCACCTCGGACGCGGTCGGTAGCCCGAAGGCGGTACCCGCGGCGGCGGCACGGGTCGCGGCGGCCAGGATCTCCGGATCGGCGTGCCCGTGGATCAGCGCCGTGTAGTTGTTGTTGCAGTCGATGGTCCGGTGCCCGTTCGAGTCGGTGACCCGTGCGCGCTCCCCGGCCACCGCGTACGGCGGATGCGGTGCGACGAACAGGGTCGAGCGGGTGTTGCCACCCGGCATCACCCGTGACGCCCGGGCGTACAGGTCCGCGGTGCTCATCGCCGTGTGCTCACCGTACGACTCTGCTCCCGCATGAATCCGGGCAGATACCACGGTCCCAGCCCGCCCTTGCCCGTCGAGCCGCTGGCCTTCCACCCGCAGAACGACTGCAGACCGGGCCACGCTCCGGTGGTGGCACCCTCGCGCCGGTTGACGTACACCACGCCGGCGGCGATCTCGTCCAGGAAACGATCGGTCTCGCCGCCGTCGGCGGAGAAGATGCCCGCCGACAGCCCGTAGTCGACCGCATTGGCCTCGGCGAGGGCATCGTCGATGCCGTCGACCGCGGTCACGGTGACGACGGGGGCGAACAGCTCCTCGCGCGTGAGTCGGTGGCCCCGCGGCAGCCCGGTGATCACGGTCGGCGCCACGAAATGGCCCGGACGTGAGACGATCTCGGCCGCGTGCACCGCGGCACCGTCGTCGAGCGCGCAGTCGAGCGCGGAGGCCACACGGGCGGCGACGTCGGCGTCGATCAGCGGACCGACGAAGGTCTCCGCGTCGGCGGGATCACCCACGACGAGGTCCGCGGTGCGCGCGATCAACTTGGCGACCAGGTCGTCGTGGACGGCGCGGTCCACCAGCACCCGGCGGGTCGCGCTGCACTTCTGACCCGAAAAGCCGTAGGCCGAGCGGACGATGCCCTCGACCGCGTCGTCGAGGTCGGCCGTCGCCATGACGAGCGCCGGGTTGCTGCCGCCCATCTCGGCGAGCACCGGCTTGGCGTAGGCACCGGCCGACGAGGCCCGCACGATGTCCCAGCCCACCTCTGCCGAGCCGGTGAACGCGATGCCGTCCACGCCGGATGCGGCGAGGGCGCGTCCTGTCTCGGCGCCACCGTGCACGACGTTGAGCACGCCCTGCGGCAACGATTCGTCGAGCAGGCGGGCCGCCAGCGCCGTCGCCCGCGGCGTCTTGTCGCTGGGCTTGAGCACCACGGTGTTCCCGGTGACCAGCGCGGCGGCCGACATGTTCACCGCGAGCGCGACGGGAAAGTTGAACGGCGCCAGCACGGCGAAGACCCCGTAGGGCCGCAGGACGTCCGTGGTGTCGTCGGTGGCCGTGGACCGCAGTGGCGTCACGAAACCGTCGTGGCGTTCCATCTCGGCGCAGTAGTGCTCGATGAGGTCGGCGGCCTCCTGCGCCTCCGCCAGGGCTTCGATGCGCGGCTTGCCGGTCTCCGCCGAGATCACCGCGGCGATCTCGACGACGCTGCCGCGGAAGCGAGCCGCGGCGGCCCGCAGCGCCTCGGCGCGGGCGGCGAACGACGCCGCGCGCCACTGCCGTGCCGCCGCCCGCGCGGCGGTCACGGCGTCGTGGACGACGGCCTCGGGGGCGGCGTGCGCCCGGGTCACCACGCGGCGGGTGTCGGCGGGATCGCGGCGTTCGAAGACGTCGCCCTCGAATCGCTCGGAGCCGCCGACGACGTGACCGAGCGCGGCGGGCGGCGCCTTCCGGGCCGCCTCGAGCGCGTCCTCGTAGTCGCGATCGAGTTCGGCTGCCAGCGCAGTGCTTCCGTAGTTCAACGTGGTCATGTGAGGCCTTTCAGACGGAGTGACCGTAGGGGGCGGTGACGGCGCGCTGGGGCGCCCACGACGCGGTCCAGTCGAACGTCGGCCCGACGTCGAGGACGGCCTCGGCGGCCACGAGGCCGATGGCGGGGGCCAATTGGATGCCGGAGCCTCCCGCTCCCAGCGCGCAGATCACCGTGGGTCGATCGGGGTGTCGCCCGACGACCGGGCGGTGGTCGGCACTCATGGGGTAGATGCCCTGCCAGCTGCCGCTGACCGCGAGATCGTCGACGTCGTGCAGACGTTCGGCCATCAACGTCAGGATGCGCTCCACCTCGCCGTCACCGACCCGTCGCAGCTTGACGTCGGGTGACACGGCGTCGTGCACTCCCTCGTCGGTGTGCAGGCCGGCGATCAACTGGTCGGCGCGTTCGGAGCGGAAGTAGACGCCGTCGGTGCCCGATTCGGGGACGTAGTCCATGACGAAGGGCAGCAACGGATCCTGCGGCGCCCCCAGGTCGATCGTGATGGCGCCGTGCAACTGCGGGTGCAGTGGGATCGGCGCGCCCAACAGGTCGGCGACGTGGGAGCCCCAGGCCCCTGCGGCGTTGACGACGACGTCGGCCCCGAGGTCGCCCTTGCTGGTGTGCAGCGTCCAGCGACCGTTCGCGTCGACGTCCGCGCCCAGCAGGTCGTGGGTGCTCAACACCCGACCGCCGAGGCTCGTGACGAGTTTGGCTGCGATGCTGCAATATTCGTATCCGTCGATGTGGCCGTCGGACGCGCCGTACAGCCCGCCGCTGCGGCCGGTCATGTCCAGCTGCGGCCACCTGGAGGTGATGTCGTCGGCGGTGAGCACCGCAGCGTCGGTGACGCCGAAGGCGCGCTGCGTCTCGACACTGCGGGCGAACGTCTCGAGATCGGATGCCGAGGATCCCAGACGCAGGTATCCGCATGCGGCATAGGGCAATCCGTGGTCGGCTGCCATTCGGTCATAGTGTCGGCGGCCGTACACGCGGGCCTCGACGTCGTCGGCCCGGAAGTACTGCGTCTCGACCATGCCGACCGACCGTCCCGACGATCCCTCACCGGGGTGGGCCCGTTCGATCACCGTGACGTCGGCGACGCCGCGGACCGCGAGTTCCAGCGCGGTGGACAGGCCCAGCACGCCACCACCGA
This sequence comes from Mycobacterium sp. DHQP2018-32-09, assembly GCF_058148405.1. NCBI lineage: Bacteria > Bacillati > Actinomycetota > Actinomycetes > Mycobacteriales > Mycobacteriaceae > Mycobacterium > Mycobacterium sp. DHQP2018-32-09. Next base: position 5,333 of record NZ_JBYVYK010000004.1, read on the forward strand.
CTACGACCACCGTCGGGGTCGTCACCATGAATCCTCCAGGGGAGCAGATCTGCGTGTCGCCGCGAATGCGGCGGACGACGGACCGCGGACGCACCGCGGACCCAAATCCTATAGTTGAATAGTTTTAAAGGTCAAGCCCGGTCACGAGGGAGCCAGCACCACCGACCAGGCGAAGCCGGGCACCGGAACCCGTTGCCGCTGAGAATCTTCCGACTCATCGACAGTCGCGCCCCGCGGTCGCAGGGGCAGGCCCGTGCTCAGGGTGGGCGCAGTGGACACCACCACCCGGTCGAACTCGTTGACCAACGCCACGGGCGCGGACACCCCGCGCAGGTCGGTGATGAGCGACGCGATGAATCGCCGCACGTCGACGTCGGCCGCCACCACTCCCACCGGGCCGTCGACTCCGGTCACCGGCAGTGAGACGGTGACGGTGTAGTCGTCGGCTCCCCACGTGTCGATGAAGGGTCCGGTGAGGGTTGGCTCGCCCGAGCCGACCGGTACCCGGAACCAGCGGAGTGCGGCGTAGTCGTAGAAGCTCTCCGAATCCGGATCGACGCTGTGTGATCGCTCGACCAGCGCATCGCCGCGGCGCGCCCACCACACCATGGCGGGCAGGCGTTCGCGCCCGTCGTAACACGCTGCGAAGCCCGAGCCGGCGAGGACGTCGTCGTCATCACCCGTGGCCAGCAACCGTCGTGTCGCCGAACGAAAGTGCTCGACCGCGCCACCGTCGGACGGTGCGTCCGAGGCCACGTCCTCGAGCCGTTGCACCACGGCATCGATCCTGGCGGCCACCTGGTCGGCGAACCGCGCGATCGTTCGCCCGGGCGTTGCGGCGCGACGGTTCATCGGGAACTCCTCACTCGGGCGTCGATGGTCACTCCGGCAAGATGGTGGGCGACGTGGGCGCCTGCGGTCCTGACCGCACGGGCAGCCGCATCCCGGTCGCCCGCTCGCACGGCCTCGACCAGGTCGCGATGCCGCGCAGCGACCTGCTCGCGCAGCGCGGCATGGCGATAGGCGACCGACAGCAGCGGACCGTAGTCGATGACGCACGTCACCGTGGCCCTGGTGAGCCGCACCGACTGTGATGCGGCGGCGACGGCGATGACGAGCCGGCCCTCCGCGCGGCGAGCCGACACGGCGTCGTCGGAGCGGGCGAACGTCTCGGCGTGCTGACCGATGCCGTCGACCTCTTCGTCGGAGGCGCGTTCGGCGGCCAGCGCCGCCGACGACTCCGCGATCGCGATCCGCCAGTCCGAGAGGTCACGTAGGTCGACCAGCGACATCTCGGCCAACTGCGAGAGGCCATGGGCCACGGCGTCGTAACCGTCGCGGCGCACGAAGCTGCCGCCGGTGCGGCCGCGTCGCGTCTCCACCAGCCCCGCATCGCGCATGAGGCTCAGCGCTTCGCGCAACGTCACCGGCGAGATGCCCAGCTGTCCGGCCAGGTCGGTTTCCGACGGCAGCTGCTCGCCGTCCTTGAAGACGTCCAGTGCCACCGCACTGCGCAGCCGGTCGAAGATCACCTTGGTCCGGCCACCGTGCTCGAGGGGGGCGAAGATCACCTCGCGCAAGATGTCCGACGTTTGAGGTACCGCCATGGACGTCCTCCAAGCCTTCGCGTGTCGTCAGCCGCGGTTCAGCGACCGAGAATACCGAGCACCTCGTCGGCGGCGAGGCCTCCGGTGTGCAGGGCGCCCTCGACACCCAGACGCGTGTCGAAGTCCGAGCCCGCGAACGTCACCCGGCCGTGGGGGCGGCGCGCGGTAGGCCGGATCGTCGTCTGCCCGGGGCGCAGGTAACTCCACGTGCCGCGGGAGTACTCGTCGCCGGCCCAGTCGTGGAACGCCACCGCCTCGACCCGGATGCCGGGAACGTAGTGCTGCAACGCCTTCTCGACGGCCGCGGAGTCACCGGGGTCGAGGATCCCGACCTCGGAGGTGAAGCCCACGACGATGGCCCGGTCCCCCGCGTGATGGGTGGTCGACGCGGTCGCGAAACCGCCTTCCGGGGGAATCCCGTGTCCGTAGAACGGTTCCGGGCAGTTGCTGACGAACACCGTGAGCTTCTCGGCCTGCGCCGCCACGCCCTGTTCGGCGAGCGCCTGCAGTTCCGGCGACAACGCAGGTGAGAAGGCGACGTTCGACAGCACGCCGATCGGCAACGCGCACACCACCGCCGGAACGGTGATCTCACCCGTCGACGTGGTCACGCGCACCTGGTCGCCCTCGTCGGTCACCGCGGTGACGGTGACGCCGAGCAGCACGTCGGCGTCCGAACCCGACAGCACCGCCTCGAAGAGCGCGCCGGTGCCGTCCGCGAGCTGCGGACCGAGGGTCCGGGCCATCGGGGTGTCGTACGGCGCGGCGAAGAAGGTCGCCGCCGACACCGAGCCGCTCGCGGCGACGGCCTGCAGCAGCGGAAGCGCCGACGGCACGTGCCAGTCGTCGCCCGCCAGCGTCACGACGTGGGCGGCGAACAGTTCCCGGGTGTGCGGGCCCAGTGGCAGGTCCGCCAGCAGCGTCGGCCACGGCACGTCCAGATCGGCGACGTCCTGCTCCTCGATGGGCCGGTCGACGTCGATGCGCTTCGCGAGTTCCGTGATGCGGACGATGAGCCGCTCGAACGAGGCCAGCTCGTCCAGTGGGATCGGCATCGGGCCCACGCGCCGTTCCCCGCCGGACAGCCAGATCAGCTCGGTGCGCTCCAGGGAGCCCCACTCCAGCGCGAGGCCGTGATCGTCGATCTCCTGCCAGGCCAGGGGGTAGCTGGGTCGATCGAGCATGAACGCTCCGCCCCACTCCACGGTGTGACCGTCGAAGAACCCCGGCTGCGACCACATGCGGCCGGAGAGCCGATCGCGCCCTTCGACGATCAGGACACGCAGACCGGACCGGGTGAGCCGGCGGGCCGCGGTGGCGCCGGCGAAGCCGCCGCCGAGGACGGCGACGTCGTAGGGACCCTGAGGTGCGTTGACGACGTGATACATGTTCTCCCGTTCTCGCGAGTCGTGTTATCGAGACTGGAACGCCGCCAGCGCGTTCGACACGGCGTCGAGGTTGTCGGCGTAGTACTTCGCGTTCTCGGCAACCGTGTTGGCGCCGTCGGTGTTCTGCTTCGAGACGACGTAGGGCTGGACGGCCTGGTCGTACTCGGTGGCCTCGAGGTCCTTGATCGCCGTGGTGTAGGTGGTGCGATCGACGAACCCGATCTGTCCCTCGTGATCCAAGATCCACATCGCGATGGCCGCCTGTCCCACCTTCGATTCCGGCGCGCCCTTGGGTACGGCGAAGTAGGCCGCGGTGGTCAGGCCGCCGTTCCAGGTGAAGGCCAGCGGCAGCTTCTGCTTGGCGATCGCGTCGTAGACGCGACCCGTCCACACCATGCCCATCGAGCACTCACCGTTGTTGAGCAGCTGCAGAACGGTGGAGCCCGACTCCCACCACACGATGTCGTTCTTGATGGTGTCGAGCTTGGCCAGCGCCCGGTCGACGTCGAGCGGGTACATCGCGTCCGGCGCGACGCCGTCGGCGAGCAGCGCGACCTCCATGGTGCCGCCGCTGACGGGGTACTTGTAGAGGCAGCGCTTGCCGGGGAAGTCCTTGGTGTTGAACAGGTCCGCCGACGACGTGGGGGTCTTGCCCCCGAGGGCCGTGGTGTTCCACACCAGCACCGCGGCGTTGTCTTCCACGCGGATGCCGTACTCGTCGACGCTGCTGGCGTCGAGCTTGTCGACGGGGACGGTGGTGGTGTCGATCTTCTCGAGCAATCCCGCGTTGGCCGCCTGGAAGTACTCGCCGCCGGTGCCGAATTCGATGAGGTTCCAGGGCACGTTGCCCGCCTCGGCCGCGGCCCGGAACTTCGTCGACGTGCCGTCGGTGTACTCCGCCCGGGCCTGCAACCCCGTGAGTGCGGTGAAGTCCTTCCAGACCGTTTCGTTCTTGGCGTCGGTGGTCAGACCGCCCGAGGAGTCGTACCAGGTCAGCGAGCCACTCAGCCCCTTGAACGTGGATTCGGGGAAGACCGCGGGATCGAACTCGCCCGCGTTGTTGGCGGGCGCCGCCGAGTTGCCGCACGCGGCGGTGACGGTGCTGACGAGCGCCACGGCGGCGATCGCCGCCGCCTGCTTGAAGCTTGCTCTTGACATGGCCGCTCCTTTGGGTCAGGTTGTTTTAACCGATCGAACTGTATCTTTAATTTGGCCCACGTCAAGAGGAACTCGTGAGAACCGTTACGGACATCCCCCCGGACACCGGCGCGCCGTCGCCACGTCCGCAGGACGGACCAAAGGACCTGGCCACCAACAGGACTCGTCGGCGCTATCCCGTCGCGACCGTGGCGCTGCTGGTGGCTCTCGCCGCGCTGTACGGGGTGTTCTTCCTGTGGCCGCTGGCCAGCATCGCGGTGCGCAGTCTCAACCCGGGTGGCGCCGCATCGTGGGATCCCGCAGGATTCAGCCTGACGAACTACGGCAGCCTCGTCACCGACGCACTGCTGCGCGACGTCCTGGTCAACACGGTGATCACCGCGGCCGTGTCCACGCTCGTCACGTTCGTGCTCGCCTTTCCCACCGCGTACCTGATGTCGCGGCTGCGGCGCTCGACGTCCACGGCGTTGTTCATGTTGGTGCTGCTGCCGTTCTGGGTGTCGATCCTGGTGCGTCTCTTCGCGTTCCTCGAACTGCTGTCCTCGAACGGACCCGTCAACGGCGCACTCGACGCCCTCGGCGTCGGCAAGCAGCAGTTGCTGTTCAACACGACGGGCACGGTCATCGGCATGGTGAACTACCTGCTGCCCTACATGATCCTGGTGCTGTTCGCGGCCATGAGCGGCGTGGACCCCAACCTGACCCGCGCGGCCAAGTCGCTGGGATGCTCCAGCCGGCAGGCGTTCACGGCGGTGTACCTACCGCTGATCCGCGGATCCATCGTCGGCGCCCTGCTGCTGAACTTCATCATCGCGACCGGGTTCTTCTTGACTCCCGCCATTCTCGGCGGACCACAGGACGTCACGATCTCGACCTACATCGCCACGCAGGTACAGAACTACCGCTGGGGACCTGCGAGCGCGTTCGGCGTGGTGCTGCTCGTCCTGACGTGTCTCGGCTTCGCCGTCGCCGGCCGCATGACGGGGTTGACGGCCGGGTCGGGCATCTCGATGACCGGCGCCAAGGGCGTGTCTCGCGATCAGGCCATGGCAGGCGGCCCGGTCAAGGTCGGTCTGTGGGCGGTGACGGTGCTCGTCATCGCATTCCTGTTCGCGCCCATCGCGTTCGTGTTCCCGCTGTCCTGGGGAGTCGACGCGACCATCGCCTGGCCCCCACGGGGTTTCACCCTCGACTGGTACGGCGTGGCACTCACCGACCCGATGTGGACCGACGCACTGCAGAAGAGCGTCACTGTGGGCATCGCGGTTGCCGTCCTGTGCGTCGCGCTCGCCGTGTTCATCGCCCGCTGGGTACGTACGCTCGACGACCGGCCGCGCCTGCAGTCGGTCGTGGTGAGCGTGGTCTACCTGCCGGTGATCGTGCCGGTGATCCTGCTGGCGATCGGCACGTTCGACGTGCAGAACCGCATCGGCCTGCTGGGCACGTGGTGGGGCTTGGTGCTCGTCGAGAGCATCCTCGCCCTGCCGTTCACCTACCTGGTGGTCGCGGCCGCGCTGAACAACGTCGACCCCAGCCTGGAGAAGGCAGCGTGGACCATGGGCGCCAGCCATCTGCACGCCCTGCGGAAGGTGGTCGTGCCGACCGTGATCCCCGCGATCACGGGCGCGGCACTGCTCGCCTTCATCAGCTCGTGGGACGAGGCCGTGGTGGCGCTGTTCCAGACCAGCTTCGACAAGACGCTTCCGGTCAACTTCTACGCGTCGCTCAAGAGCGGATCGAGCCCCGTGATCGCGGCCATCGGCGCCATGCTGATGCTGCTGGTCGTGGTGTTGGGGGCCGCCTTCCTCACCGTCCAGGGCGTGCGCTCCCGGCGCCGCTCCGTCACGCCCACATCCGAGAAGACCGACACCGTGGAGAAGCAGCCATGACCACCGCGCACCAGACGGCGCCCCCCACCGAGACGCAGGCCGTCGAGCCGTTCATCCAGATCCGGCGGCTGCACCACGAGTACGCCGGCCTGACCGCGCTCGACAGCATCGATCTCGACGTCCGGCCCGGGGAGTTCGTCACGCTGCTCGGCCCCAGCGGGTCGGGCAAGAGTTCGCTGCTGCACATCCTCGCCGGGCTCATCGATCCGACGTCGGGCACCATCACCATCGCCGGCCGCGACATCACGCGGGTACCGCCGCAGAAGCGCGAGATCGGGCTGGTGTTCCAGAATTACGCGCTGTTCCCGCATCTGACCGCCAGGCAGAACATCCGCTTCCCGCACGACGTCCGCAAGACTCCGGACGCGCAGGCCGCCGCCCGGGTCGAGGAGGTCCTGGAACTCGTCGAGCTGACGGCGCTGGCGGATCGTCGGCCCGATCAGCTCAGCGGTGGCCAGCAGCAGCGCGTCGCGGTGGGCCGGGCCATCTCCGCCGTGCCGAAGGTGCTGCTGCTCGACGAGCCGTTGGGTGCGCTGGACCGGCGCCTGCGCCAACAGCTGGGCCACGAGATCCGGCGCGTGCAACGGGAAACCGGCATCACGACGCTCTACGTCACCCACGATCAAGAGGAAGCCTTCACCATGTCCGACCGCGTCGTGGTGATGAACCATGGCGAGATCCGTCAGGTGGGCACCCCCGAGGAGGTCTACACCCGGCCCACGGATTCGTTCGTCGCCAACTTCGTCGGCGAGGTCAACCTGTGGCCGGTGACGGTCACCGGCCGTTCCGCAGAGGGACGGTACACCGCGACCATCGCGGGTTCGGCGGAGTTCGCGGCGACCGCGTCGGCGGAGGGCCCCGACGGAGTCGGAGGCACGCCGATCGACCCGATGGTGGCCGTCCGCCCCGAACGCGTCTGGGTATGGCGGCCGGACGGCCCGCCACCGCGGGCCGGAGTGCAAACGGTCGATCGCGGCATCATCGTCGAGTCGACGTTCCTGGGCAACAGCCGCAGCGTGGTCGTCGAGACCGAACACCTGGGTCGCACCACCGCGCTGCTCTACGACGGCGAGGAGCCACGGGATCGCGGTGAGCAGGTGCGGCTCGGCTGGGAACCCGGGCACGCGCTGGTCCTACCCCGATAGCGGACATCGGGAGGTTCACAGCCGATTCCGAGGTGCGTCGCGGGCCGGGCGGCGCATCATCGACGACATGATCGAGGAGCTCTCGGACCTGCCCGCCGGCGTCGCCGGGATCCGGGTGTCCGGCCGCGTCACCCGCGAGGACATGCGCGCGTTCCGGCCGACGATGGAACGCATGCTCGCGACCGACGACATCCGTTTCGTGGAGGTCATCGGTCCCGACTACCAGGGTTTCGGACCGGGCGGACTCGCCGAGGACCTCAAACTCGGATTCGGCGCGCTGTTCTCCCACCACGCCGCGTTCACGCGCATCGCGGTGGTCACCGACCAGACGTGGGTGGTGCACACGCTGCACGCGCTCGCGTGGCTGGTGCCCGGCGAGCTGGCCCTGTTCGGCCTCGACGACCTGGACCGCGCTGCGCGGTGGGCCGCCGGGACGTCGTGAGGCCCGTCTGCGTCGCGACGGCCGCGGGACCCGGCAGCGCCGCAAGCCCCCGGCGACCCCGCTGACCCCGGCAACCCGGGCGACACTGTGTAAACCCCGACACGAGATGCGTGACACTCTGACCGATGCGGCGCCGCGGCGGCGGCACCACACTGACTGGGCAGCCAACCGGCAACGTCGCCAGCCCGCCAGGAGTCCCCGTGTCCGCCACGCCCGTCCCCCCTACCACCACCGCTCTGCACGACGCGACTCCCGACGGCATCGTCGTCGAGATCACGCCAGGCTCGGACTCCCCCACCCAGCTGCACTTCACCCTCGCTGCGGCACAACCGGTTCCGCTGCGGAGAATGCTGCCCGCACTTCAGAGCATGGATCTCGAGGTGCTGCACGAGCAGACCGACTCCGCACTGCGGCCCGACGGCCGCATCGGGTACGCCTACGGGCTCACCCTGCAGGCCGGTGACGACGCCGCGGCCGCGGTGGCCGGCTGGCACCCGGACACCGAGCGACGCATCCGCGAGACGTTCCAGGCCATCTGGGCGGAGCGCATCGAGGCCGACCAGTTCAACACGCTGGTCGTCAGCGCCGGTCTGACGTGGCGCCAGGTCGCCGTGTTGCGCAGCTACGCCCGGTACTTCCGGCAGATCTCGCTACCGTACGGGCAGGCCCGCATCCAGCGCCTGCTGCTCGACGATCCCGATGCCGCCAGGGCCATCACCGAGTCCTTCGAGGCTCGCTTCGCCGACACCACCCGCGGCGCAACCGATCCCGTTCGCGTGGCCCGGATGGCGCAGGCCGCCGCCGAACTGGATCGCTGCATCGACGCCGCCACGCACATCGACGCCGACCGGGTGCTGCGCGCCTACCGCAGCCTCATCGATGCGACGGTGCGCACCAATGCCTTCGCTCCGGAGGCGCTGACGAGCGCCGCACCGTACCTGGCCCACAAGATCCAGGCACGCGAGGTGGCCGAGATCCCCGAGCCGCGGCCACTGTCCGAGATCATCGTGACCGCACCGGACTTCGAGGGCCTGCACCTGCGCCACGCGCTGGTGGCCCGCGGCGGCCTGCGCTGGTCCGATCGCGTCGACGACTACCGGACCGAGGTGCTGGCACTCGTCAAGGCGCAGGCGGTGAAGAACGCCGTGATCGTCCCGTCGGGCGCCAAGGGCGTCTTCGTCATCAAGCGCTACCCCGCCGCCGGCGGCGACGCGATGGACGCGCAGGCCCGCGCCGCGCACGGGCGGCGCTGCTACCGGCAGTTCGTCTCGGCGTTGCTCGACGTCGTGGACGTCGTGCCGCCCAGCGCGGCGACGCCGCCGCGTGCCGGCGTGGTATGCCACGACGGCTCCGATCCCTACCTGGTGGTGGCCGCCGACAAGGGCACCGCGACGTTCTCCGACACCGCCAATGCCATTGCCCTAGACCGTGGTTATTGGCTGGGCGATGCGTTCGCCTCGGGCGGCTCGACGGGATACGACCACAAGGCGATGGGCATCACCGCGCGGGGTGCGTGGGTGAGCGGCGACGCGCACCTGCGGACATTGGGCATCGACAGCCGAACCGATCCGTTCACGGCCGTCGGCATCGGCGACATGAGCGGTGACGTGTTCGGCAACGGCATGTTGGCGCGGCCGGCGATCCGCCTCGTCGCCGCCTTCGACCACCGGCACGTCTTCATCGATCCGAACCCCCGGGCGGACGTGGCGGCGGCCGAACGGCGCCGCCTGTTCGCCCTTCCCCGATCCAGCTGGGCCGACTACGACCCGAGCGCCATCAGCGCCGGCGGCGGCGTGTGGCCCCGCACGGCCAAGTCCATCCCCGTCTCACCCGAGGTACGCGCCGCGCTCGGGATCCCCGACGACGTCACCGCACTGCCACCGCACGAACTGATCCGCCACGTCCTGTGCGCCCCGGTGGACCTGCTGTGGAACGGCGGCGTGGGCACCTACGTCAAGGCCGGCGACGAGACGCACGCCGACGCCGGGGACAAGGCCAACGACCAGCTCCGGGTGGATGCGGCACGGGTGCGCAGCCGGGTGATCGTCGAGGGCGGCAACCTCGGTGTCACGCCGCGCGGTCGTATCGAGTTCGCCGCGGCCGGCGGCCTGATCAACACCGACGCCATCGACAACGCCGCGGGCGTGGACTGCTCCGACCACGAGGTCAACATCAAGGTCCTGCTCGACGCGCTGGTGCGCTCCGGGCGCGTCGCGGCGTCGGAACGCAACGCGCTGTTGGCCGAGTTGGCCGACGACGTCGCCGAACTCGTGCTGGCCAACAACCGTGATCACACCCGGATCCTGTCCGACGCCACGTTCGGTGCCGCCAAGTTCGTCGCGGTGCACCAGCGCATGACCGACGCCCTCGAAGCGCGTCTCGGATTCGACCGCGCCATCGAGAACCTGCCCACCGCAGAGGAATTCGCACGGCTGCGCGCTACCGGCGGCGGCCTGGTGACGCCGCAGCTGGCCACGCTGCTGGCGCACGTGAAGCTGGCGCTGAAGGCGGACCTGCTCACCGGCGAGCAGATCGACGCGGCGCGCTTCACCGCACGGCTGGACGGGTACTTTCCCGCCAGGCTGCGCGAGCGGGTGGGTGGCCCCATCGTGGAGCACCCGCTGGGCCGCGAGATCATCGCGACCTCGGCGGTCAATCACCTGCTCGCCACGTCCGGGCTGACCTACGCCTTCCGGATCGCCGACGAGACCGGCGCCAGCACGGCCGACATCGTTCGTGCCCACGCCGTGACGTCGGAGGTGTTCGACCTCGACGCCCTGTGGGCCGCGATCTACGCGGCCGATCTGCCGAGTGACCTCGAGAACCTCCTCGTCACCGAGGGTCGCCGCCTCCTGGATCGGGCGTCGCGCTGGTTCCTGCTCAACCGTCCGCAGCCGCTCGACGTCGATGCCGAGATCGCGCGCTTCGCACCGCTGGTCGGCGCGCTGCGACGCCACGTGGGCGACATGCTGTGTGGGCGCGAACGCGCCACGGTGGCGGCGGCGCGCGACGCGTTCGTCGCCGCAGGCGCCCCGGAAGACCTCGCGCGCACCATCAGCGAGGCCCTGTACGCCTACAGCCTGCTCGACGTGGTCGAGGCCGCTGCGGCGTGCGGGGAGGATCCCCACCTGCTGGCCCGGGTGTACTTCGAGTTGTCCGATCACCTCGGCGTGGACAGTCTGCTGCTGGCCGTGTCGACCCTGCCGCGGGGTGAGCGGTGGCATTCGCTGGCGCGGCTGGCGCTGCGCGAGGACCTCTACCGGTCCATCCGCGACCTCTCCGTGGACGTCGCCCGGCGGGTGGCACTGCACGACGAGGGCAGTGCCATCGAGGAGTTCGAACTGTTCAACCGGCGTCGCTTCGAACGGGCACGCCGCACGCTCGACGACATCACGGCCACGGCCGAACCGGGTTTGGCCGTACTGTCGGTCGCGACGTCGCAGCTGCGCAAGCTGTCCACGACGCAGGTGTGAACGCGCGTACCACCCACGAGCCACGACACCACCCACGAGCCACGACACCACCCAGGAACCACGGAGACCTTCGATGACGACGCTGCAGCCCAACCGCTCCATCCGCGGCGGTGAGATCCCCCTCGAGTACGCCGCCGTGCCTGCCGAACAGACCGTCGCAGGTGCACCCCGCACGGGCGTGGCCGAACTCGGCCGCCTCGGCGACCTGGAGGTGGGCATCTGGGAGATGACCGAGGGCACCATGACCGACGTCGAGACCGACGAGGTGTTCGTCGTGTTGTCGGGCCGCGCCACGGTGGAGTTCGACGACGGCACCGAGCCCCTCGACCTCCGAGCCTGCGACGTCGTCCGGCTCGCCGCGGGCGCCCGCACCACGTGGACGGTGACGGAGAGGCTGCGCAAGGTGTATCTGGCCTGATCCGCCGTACCGGTCCACACCTTCCCTATCGTTCGATAGTGTCCTATCATTCGATAGGGTAGGTGTGGATCGCGCCGCCCCACGCTCGAGGAGGACGGCGACCCGTGACCGCACCGACCATGAATGCGCCCCGTTCGGCCGTGCACCGCTGCGCCGCCATCGCGGCCCCGCACCCGCTGGCCACCGAGGCCGGGCTGCGCGCGTTCTCCGACGGCGGGACCGCGATCGACGCGGCGATCGCGGCGGCAGCCGTGCTGACCGTGGTGTACCCGCACAACGTGGCCCTCGGTGGCGACCTGGTGGCCCTGGTCCGCACGCCCGACGGACGCGCGCACTGCGTCAACGCCTCGGGGTGGGCAGGCCGCCGCACGGACGTCACGACGCTGCGGACGGTCCACGGTGCGGCCCTACCCACCCGCGGCGCCGACACGGTCACCGTACCCGGGGGCGTCCGCGGCTGGGAAACCCTGCGCCAGTTCGGTTCCCGCAGATCGTGGTCGGCGACGCTGGCGGCCGCCGAGGCCGCGGCCGCCGACGGCGTACCCGTCGCACCGTCGGTGGCCTGGCACCTCGCCCACCCCGAGAACGCCGACCTGCGCGGCCTCGAGGACTTCGACCGCGCGTTCCGCCCCGGCGGCCACGACGCCGCCGCCGGCGACGTCCTGCACCAACCGGAACTCGCACGCACCTTCGCGCGTCTGCGTGACGGCGGGCCCGACGAGTTCTACGCCGGTGACCTCGCCCGCCGCTCGGTGGCCTACCTGGGTGCACAGGGTTCGTCGCTCGAGGCGTCCGACTTCGCCGACTTCCGGCCGGAGGTCGGCGCCCCCCTGACGGCGAGTTTCGGGGGTCTGGACGTGTTGACCAGCCCACCCAACACCCACGGTTTCGTACTCTTGCGCGTGCTGCACGCCATCGACCGACTGCGGCTCACCGACCCGCTGGGCCGCGACTTCGGCACCGTCATGCGACTGTTCCACCACGCCAACGCCGTTCGCGATCGCGCTCTGGCCGACCCGCGGTACGCCGACGTCGACGTCGCGGCCCTCGTCCACGGCGGATCGACCGAGTTCACCGCGGTCGGTGACGCCGCGGCCCCGGTCCTCGTCCCGCGCGGTGACACCGTGGGGGTGTCCGCCCTCGACGGCGACGGCACTGCGGTATCCCTCATCCAGAGCGTCTACTACGCGTTCGGATCGGGCCTCGTCGACCCCGAGACCGGGGTCCTGTTCCACAACCGGGGAACCAGCTTCTCGCTCGACGGGGCATCACCCAACGTCATCGCCCCGCGCAAGCGCCCGGCGCACACGTTGATGCCCGCCATGACCGTCGCCGACGGTGCCGTCCGCCACGTGCTGTCGACGATGGGCGGACAGGGCCAGCCTCAGATCCTCGCCCAGATCCTGTTGCACGCCATGGCGGGAACGCCGGCCGCCGACGCCGTCGCCGCGCCGCGGGCGATCGTCGGTCCGCAGTACGACGGGATCACGGCCGACGTCGTCTCCGTCGAATCCGATGCACCGCAGGCGGTCCGCGCCGCCCTCGCCGCCAGCGGGCTGGTGGTCGCGGAGCTACCGGCCCACACCGAATCGCTCGGACAGGCCAACGTCGTCTTCGCCGCGCCCGACGGCACCGTCTCGGCGGCGTCGGACCCGCGGTGCGACGGGACGGCGGCGGTGCTGCAGCAGCCACGCGGCCACGCCTGAGCGGGCGTCAGGCCGCCGGCGGCGGCGGGGTTTCAGGCCGCCGGCGGTGGGGTTTCAGGCCGCCGGCGGCGGGGTTTCAGGCCGCCGGCGGCGGTGTCGCCCGGCCCCACAACACGTGCCCGAGGACGCCGCACACCAGGGTGGCGGATGCCGCGACGTACACCGGAACGCTGATGTGCAGCTTCATCATCAGGCCACCGACGAGTGCGCCCGCGAAGATGGCGACGACCGCCCACAGGCGGCGGTGGGTGAACCAGGTGAGTCCGCCCTTGAACAGGGTCTCACTGGCGTAGGACGTGATGGTCGAGGTCACGACGACCGTCGTCATGTCGGTGACGGCGAGGAAGCGCGCCACCGAGGCCTGGGCACCCATCACCACCGCGATGGTGGCCGCGCAGGCGATCCCGGCAGGCGACGGTCCCGAGACGGGCGCCAACAGCGCGGTGGCGACGGCGGCGAGCACCACCGCGTTCACGCACACGATCGCGGTGATCACGCGGCTCCAGCCGCGCGGCCTGCCGCGAATCAGCCTGCCCGCGAGGGCGGCTCCCAGCACGTAGCCGATGAGCGCGATCAACGGGCCCGCCACCGGCAGCCCCTCCTCGGCGGCCAGACCCATGCCGAGGATCACCACGTTCCCGGTCATGTTGCCGGTGAACACCCGGTCCAGGCCCAGGTAGCCGACGGCGTCCAGCGCACCGGTGACCACGGTGAGCGTCATCATCAGCCACACGTGCAGATGACGCAGTGCGAAGGGGCGGGTGTCGGCGGGTGCGCTCACTCGGGTGCCCGGTTGGGACGCGCGTACTGCGCGACGACGGCGGAGCCATCGGCGCGCGGATCGGCCGCGGCGACGAAGCTGCCGTCACCGTCCACCCGGACCACGTTGGCTTGGCCGAGAGCTTCGGTGTGCGTTGGCACTTCGAGGACACGCAGACCGGACGCGACGACTGACGACACGGCATCGGAGTCTACGTCGCCTTCGACGACCGCCGAATCGACGGTCGCTCCCCCCACCTGAGGGCCCACGACGGCACGGGGCGCTGCGAGAGCGTCGGCCGCCGAGGCCCCGTCGAGCAGCCGGAGCAGCACCTGGGTGAGGATCTGGGGCTGGCCCTGGCCGCCCATGGTGGCCAGGACGTGCCGGACGGCTCCGTCACGGGTGGTGAGGACCGGCATGAGCGTGTGCAGTGGCCGCTTCCTGGCGGCGACGACGTTCGGCGACCGGGGGTCCAGCGAGAAGCTGGTGCCGCGATCGTGGAACAGCACGCCCGTGGCCGGATCCAGCAGCCCGGATCCGAACGCGTGGTACACGCTCTGGATCAGGGACACCGCGAACCCGTCCGAATCGGCCGCCGCGACGCCGACGGTGTCACCGCGGGGCACCGTCGCCGCGGGCGCCGAGGTCATCGCGGGCTCGGCGACGGGCGAGGCGGCCCCGAGGTCACCGTCGAGCAGCGCCGCCACGTCGACCGCAGCCGCCCGTGGATCGGCGAGATGCTCTGCGCGCAGCCGGTTTCCGTGGTGGAACGCCCGCATGAGCGCCCCGAGGCCGGACCCCAGGGGGGCGTCGACGCCGAATCGCTCCAGCACCCGTAGCGCACGCAGCATCACGAAGCCGTGGGTGTTCGGCGGGCTGGTGAACACGCGGTGGCCGCGATGGTCGGTCCAGATCGGATCGACCACCTCCGGAACGAACTCGGCGAAGTCACGTTCGTCGAGCACCGATCCGTGCGAGCGTAGGAACTCCACGGTGCGGGCACCCAGGGCGCCGGTGTAGAACTCGTCGGGGCCGCCCGTTGCGAGGGCGGCCAGCGTCGCCGCCAGCGCCGGTTGCCGCAGCGTGTCCCCGAGTCCCAGCAGGCGACCACCCGGCCGGAACGCCCGGTCGAAGTCCTCGGAGCCGAACAGGTCGGCATTCTCCGGCTCGACCAGGTGTGCGTGCAGCGACCGCGCCACCGGCACACCCGCCCCGGCGGCGCGTTCGGCGGGTTGCAGCAGCCGCGACCACGGCAACCGACCACCCATCCGACGCAGCGCATCCCAGCCCCGGATCCCGCCGGGCACCGTCACCGTGTCCGCACCGCGGTCGGGCAGTGTCGCCCCGTGTCGCGCGCGCAGGGCCGCCGCGTCGACCGCCGCCGCCGCCCACCCGGAGGCGTTGACACAGCGCACCTCTCCCCCGGGCGTGCGCACCAGCGCGATGAGATCACCGCCGAGCGCCACGTTGTGCGGATACACCACGCACAGCACCGCGGCGGCGGCGATCGCCGCGTCGATCGCACTGCCGCCGTCGCGGTAGACGTCCGCGGCGGCATCGGTGGCCAAGGTGTGCGGTGTCGCGATCGCTCCGGTGAACGTCGCAGGCCCGGGGAACGTGGGCATGCTCATTACCCCCTCGTGAGGTCGTGGTGGCGACCGCGGTGCGGTCCGTGGATGCCGACCGCGGTGCGGTCAGTGGATGGTCGACAGGAACGTCTTGGTGCGCTCGTTCTTCGGGTGGGCGAACAGTTCTTCCGGCGGGGCGTCCTCGATGATGCGACCACCGTCCATCACGATGATCCGGTCGGCGACGTCGCGGGCGAATCGCATCTCGTGGGTGACGACCACCATCGTCATCTGGTCTCGCGCGAGTTCGCGCATCACCTCGAGCACCTCGCCCACCATCTCGACGTCGAGGGCGCTGGTGGGTTCGTCGAACAGCATCACCTTGGGTCGCATGGCCAGGGCGCGGGCGATCGCGACGCGCTGCTGCTGACCGCCCGAGAGCTGGCTGGGCCGTGATTCCCCCTTGTCCCCCAGTCCCACCCGTTCCAAGAGGGCGCGCGCGTCCTCGCGCGCCTTCTCCTTGGGCTGGCCCAGCACGCGGACCGGTCCGTTCCACACGTTCTCCAGCGCGGTCATGTGCGGGAACAGGTTGAAGTGCTGGAAGACGAAGCCGATCTCGCGGCGGCGGCGCGCCAGTTCCTGCGTGCCCACCTTGCGTTGCGAACCCGTCTCGCGGTGGGCGATCGACACCCCACCGATGAGAACCTCACCGCTGTCCAGGGTTTCGAGGTGATTGAGCGACCGCAGGAGCGTGGTCTTGCCCGCCCCGGACGGGCCGATCAGCACCACCACCTGGCCGCGGTCGACGTCGAGGTTGACGCCGTCGAGCACGCGTCGGCCGCCGAGGGTGCAGCAGGCGTTGCGTACCGACACGATGGGGGCCGTGGCCTGCCCGGACTCGGAATTGGCAGTCATGTCGTCTCCTTGAGGAAGTCTCGTCATCCGTGTGGCTGCAGGGTCGTGGCGGCGGCAGCACCGCGGCGTGCGCCCAGCAGCCGCTGGGTGATGGGTACGCGGACCTCGATGCCGAGCTGACGCGTCAGCCGGTTCTCGATGGCGGCCTGGATGAAGGTCCACACCGTGGTCAACGCCAGGTAGTAGATGGCGGCGACGATGAAGATCTCGAAGGTGTGGAACGTGGCCGAGCTGATGGACTGCGTGACGAGGAACATCTCGCTGACGCCGATCACCGACAGCACCGAGGTGGTCTTCATCATGCCGTTGAACGAGTTGCCCATCGGCGGGACCATGACGCGCAGCGACTGCGGGACGATGACGAAGCGCATCAGCCGCGCCGGCGTCATGCCGAGCGATGCCGCGGCCTCGAACTGCCCCTTGGGCACGGAATCCAGTCCTGCCCTGATGATCTCGGCGATGTAGGCGCTCTCGTTGATCATCAACCCGATGATCGCCGCCTGGACGGCGGCCTTGACCGACAGCCCGAGCAGTGACACGTCGTGGAACTGGTAGAGCCCGACGGCGGCGAGGCCGGTGTAGATGATGACCAGTTGCACCAGCAGCGGGGTTCCACGGATCACCCAGATGTAGAACCCGGCGCACCAGCGCAGCCCGGCGAACGACGATCGCCGCATCAGCGCGACGGCCAGGCCCAGCAGCGTGGCCAGCACCATCGCGATCACGGAGATCACGATGGTCAACACCAGCCCGTTGAGGAAGTTGTCGCTGGGAGTGAACAGCGCCTTCCAGAAGAAGTCCCAATCGAATTGCACGGTAGCGCCTTTCGTGAACCTGGTGAGGTCGGGCCGGTTACTTGTCGATGGCGAGGTCGGTCATGCCCCACTCGTCGAGGATCTTCGAGTAGGTGCCGTTGGCCTCGAGTTCGCCGAGTGCCGCCGCGATGGCGTCGTGCAGCGCGGTGTCGTTCTTCAGCGTGGCTGCGCCGATCTTGATGGTCCCGAACGGCTTGCCCACCGACGTGATCTGGGCACCGGTCTTGGTCTGGTAGTAGCCCAGCGTCTCCGCGGTGTCCATGTAGGCGTCGACCTGACCATTCTGCACCTGCTGAATGGACACGTCGGCCTGGTTGGCGCGGGTGATGTCGACGGGGGCCTTGCCCGCCGCCGTGCACTTGTCGGACTGCTCTTGGGCCAGGGACTCGGCGGTGGTCGCCACCGCCAGCACGACCTTCTTGCCGCACAGGCTGTCGTCGAGTCCGGTGATGTCGGCGGGCTTCTGCTTCGAGACGGCGATGCCGGTGCCGGAGTACACGTAGGGCACGAAGTCGACGACGGCCTCGCGCTCGGGCTTGATGTACAGCTGGGCCATGATCACGTCGCACTGCTTGGCCTGCAGCGTGGGGATGACCGTCGCGAACGACGACTCGTGGAACTTGGGTTGCAACCCCATCTGCGCGGCCAGCGCCTTGCCCAGGTCGACCTCGCTGCCGATCAGGCTGCCGGACTCGTCGTGGTACACGTTGGGCGGCGTGCCGTCGTTGGGCGCGCAGATGGTGAGGGTGCCCGCCTCCAGGATGGCCGGGGGCTGCACCTTGGGCGGTCCCGTCGGGGTGGGCGCCGCCTCGTTCGACGACGACGAACAACCCACCAGCCCGAGGGCGGCCAACCCGGCGATGCCGGCGATCAACGTCTTCTTCACTGTTCCTCCAGGTGAGCGGTCAGCCGGTGTATGCCAGGTCACACCTGGCGTCCTATCGAACGATAGGGCACTATCGGCCGATAGGGAACCCTTTGACGCAAGTCGTAACACCGTTAACGCAACGGTCACGTGGCCCGCCCATCCCGGGCCCATCACCAAGGTCCTACCCAGGCTCCCAACCGAGGCCCCCGCCCAGGCCCCCACCGAGGCCCCCCACCGAGGCCCCCGCCCAGGCCCCCACCCAGACCCGCCGGCAGGTGGTGGCCACTCGGCTCAGGGGGCGGCGGCCGGTTCCAGATCGCGCAACCGACCCAGCGTCACCTCGCGGATGCCGGGCAGGCGATCCTGATCCACCAGCAGCGCGCGCACCACGAAGTCGGCGGCCTGCAGGGGCCGCTCCTGCCGCATGCGGCCGGAGGGCCCACCTTGCTCGCGCAGCGTCTCGAAGAGCACGCCGTTGGCCGCACGCACGACGAAACTCGGCTCACTCGGCACGAATTCACCCGCGCGGCAGCCGCCGTCGACCACGGTCTCCATCTGTTCGTGGAACCGCGCGATGCCGGCGCGCTCGTCGGCGAATTCCGGCAACGCCAGCACCGCATCCTGATACAGGCCGCGGGCGTCGAACGGCTGCACCAGGATCTCGCGGACGTCGCACGAGATCGCGAAGTGCAACTTCTCCGCCCAGGTCGACGATTCGGCCAGGCGCGCGTTCATCCGTTCGATCGTGGGTCCCAGATCCAGTCCCACGAGCGTCCGGTAGATCTCGTGCTTGGCCTGGAAGTGGTGGAACAGCGAGGGCTGCCGGATCTGGACGGCGTCCGCGATGTCGCGCGTCGACGTCCCGAAATAGCCGCGCTGCGCGAACAGTTCGGACGCGGCGAGCAGAATCCGGCCGCGCGTCGAGGACCAGTCCACCACCCCCGGCTGAAAGTCCGGCCCGTACTTCACCCGTCAACTGTGACACAGCGCCCCGCCCGACCGCCGCCCGACGCGTGCCCGACACTCCGCCTCGATTGGACCTCGGCGGAAGACACGTTGTCGGACGCCGGGCCCCGCAGCCGGTCCCATACTGTGATTCCCGCACCCCGCGTGGGGTCCCGGCGGGGTCGTCGACCATGAAGGAGTAGCGCGTGTCGAGTCGTCGTTCTCGAGTCGTCGAGGTGTCGTCGTGACGGCCAACGGCGGCGTGTCGTTCTGGTGGCAGCAACTCGGGGTGCCCAAGCCGCGGCCCGCACTCCCCGGGTCGATCGACGTCGACGTCGCGATCGTGGGGGCCGGCTACACCGGGCTCTGGACGGCGTACTACCTGAAGAAGGCGCAACCCGACGCGCGGATCGCCGTGCTGGAGGCGCGGTTCGCGGGATTCGGCGCCTCGGGCCGCAATGGCGGTTGGCTCACCAACGACATCACCGGCGGCCGTGACCGCATGGCCAAGACCAGCGGCCGCGACGCCACCAACGCCCACCAGGCAGCGCTCAACGCCACGATCGACGAAGTGATGGCCGTGGCCGCGGCCGAGGGCATCGACGCCGACATCCACCGCGGCGGCGAGCTGAACGTCGCCTACACCCCTGCACAATTGGCCCGGCTGACGGCGACGGCGACCGCCGCCGCGCGCTGGCCCCATACCGACGTCGAACTGCTCAGCGCCACCGAGAGCGCCGAACGCATCAACGTCGCAGGCACTCTCGGAGGCATCTGGCATCCGCACTGCGCCCGGCTGCACCCGGCGAAGCTCGCCAGGGGCTTGGCCGAGGCGGTCGAACGCCTCGGCGTGACCATCTACGAGAACACCCCGGTCACCGCCATCACCCCGGGCCGCGCCGACACCGTCTTCGGTGCCGTGCGCGCCGCGCACGTGTTGCGGGCGACGGAGGGGTTCACCGCGAACCTCGCCGCCGAGCACCGCACCTGGCTGCCCATGAACTCGTCCATGATCGTCACCGAGCCGCTGCCCGCGGCGGCGTGGGAGTCCATCGGCTGGAACGGCCGCGAGACGCTCGGGGACTTCGCGCACGTCTACATGTACGCCCAGCGCACCGCCGACGACCGGATCGCGTTCGGCGGTCGCGGCGTCCCCTATCGCTTCGGATCGGCCGTGGACACCGACGGCACGACGCAGCCCGCGGCGATCGAGACCCTGACCGCACTGCTGCGCCGGTTCTTCCCCGCGGCGTGTTCGGCGGCCATCGACCACGCCTGGTCGGGCGTGCTGGGCGTCCCCAGGGATTGGTCGGCCGCGGTGAACCACGACCGCGCGAGCGGCCTCGGGTATGCCGGGGGCTACGTGGGTACCGGGGTCACCGCCACCAACCTCGCGGGACGCACGCTGTGCGACCTGGTGCTGGGCCGCGACACCGAGCTGGTGCACCTGCCCTGGGTCGGCCACCGGGCCCGCAAGTGGGAGGTCGAGCCGCTGCGCTTCGTCGCGGTGCACGGCATCTATGCCGCCTATCGGGCAGCGGACCGCAGTGAGTTCCGGGGCCGGGCGACCAGCTCGCCGATCGCGCGGGCGGCCGACCTGGTGGCGGGCCGCTGACGGGTCAGCTCGACGGCTGGGGGGTCAGGGCGTCGCGTTCCCGCGCGGTGAGCCCGCCCCAGATGCCGAACCGCTCGGGTGTGCGGATGGCGTGCTCGAGGCAGCCCTCGAGCACTGGGCAGCCGACGCACACCGCCTTGGCGGCCGCCTCCCGGCCGTGCAGCGCGCGGCCGCGGCCGCCGTCGGGGAAGAACGTGTCGACCGGGATGCCGCGGCAGCGAGCGTCCTGGTGCCACGGGCCGGCGTCGCGCGAGCGCAGCACCACCCGGCGCCTGGGGACCGAACGGGGTGACGTCACGAGCGGCTCCTCACGAATCGAAGCCCAGGCCCGCCGCATCGAGCGTGCGCAGGAACAGGTTTCGCCGCCCACCGGAGTGGTCGGCGCGGTCGAGTGACCACCGCGTCGCGGTGATGCCCACCCAGCTCAGCGGCTCCGGGGGGAACGGCAGCGGCAGCGACCGCACCATGTCCAGCTCGGTGCGCTCGGTACGGCGACCCGACGTCCGGTCCAACATGACGTCGGCGGCGAACCGGGTGGCGGCGACGCCCAGACCGGTGAAACCCGCGGCGTAGGCCGTCCGCCCCTGATGCGCCGATCCGAAGAACGCGCAGAACCGCGTCGAGGTGTCGATGACGCCCGCCCACTGGTGGGTGCACCGGATGCCCTCGAGCATCGGGAACGTGGTGAGCAGGTGGCTGGCCAGCCTGCGATAGGTGGCCGGCCGGTCCTCCAAGCGTCGATCGATGCGGCGGCCGTAGTGGTAGATCGCGTCGTATCCACCGAACAGGATGCGGTCGTCGGCGGTCAACCGGTAGTAGTGGAACTGGTTGGCGGTGTCGGCGAGTCCCTGCCGCCCCCGCCAGCCGATCTCGTCGAGTTGGTCGGCGGTCAGCGGCTCGGTCACCAGGACGTAGTCGTACACCGGAACGGTGTGGTACCGGTAGCGTTTCAGCAGCGACGGAAATGCGTTGGTGGCCAGGATGACCCGGTCGGCCGTGACGTGAGTGGCCGCAGCGGCCAGCCGGATCGGGGCTCCGCCGCGGCCGCCGGACAGCCCCGCCACCGGCGTCTCCTCGAAGACGTCGACGCCGTGCTCGTCGCAGGCGCGCGCCAGTTCGTGCGCGAGCTTGGCCGGATGCACCAGCGCCGTCCGATGGCGGGTGAAGCGCGAACCCAGGTAGGTCGGCGAGTTCACCTGGGCCCGCGTGGCCGCGGCGTCCAGGAACGTCGACTCGGCGGTGTCGGGTTCCGAGCGCAGGTAGTCGAGTTGATAGTCCTCGACGGCCAGCGACAGCACGCCGGGACGTTCGAAGTCGCAATCCAGGCCCAGCGTGGACACGGTCTGCTCGATGCCGTCCAGGTTCTCCAGACCGAGGCGGTCGAGCGTCGCCATCTCCTGCGGCCATCGGCTGTGCCCGTTCTCCTCACCGTGGGTGAGGCTGGCCTCGACGAAGCCGCCGTTGCGCCCCGACGCCGCCCACCCGATCCGATGACCCTCCAGGAGGGCCACCCGAATTCCGGGATCGCGCCGTACCGCCTGCAGCGCACTCCACAACCCCGTGTATCCCCCGCCCACGACGACGAGGTCGTAGTGGCCGGGCGAGGTCAGGGACGGGTACCGCCGCGCGTCGCCGACGTCGGCGGTCCAGAACACCTCCGAACGCGTGGTCGCCAACGCGTGGTCGATCGCGCGGTCGCTGGCCGGCTGTCGTTCGAATACGGTCCGGGACATCTCGAGGTATCTCCAACGCTTCGGTGGGTGACGCCGCCCGCGGCCGTGAGTGGCGGCGGGCCGGCAGCCGTCGATCGTGGGCTGCACCGCGTCTTGGCCAGTGTGCGCCACGCCACGAGGCGCTGCCACGGACAGTATGCGTCGAAATCGCGCCGAATTCCGACATCCTGTCCGTTCGGCGATCACGTCGTCAGACCACGGATCGGCCCGGTCATTCGCACCACCAGCGGGCTGAGCGCCGAGACCACGCCCAGCACCGTGGCGACCGCGTACGCCCCGGACGGGCCCCAGGCATCGCCGGCGACGCCGGCGATCGCGGTGCCGATGGCGCCACCGGCCAGGGCTCCGGTGTTCAACCAGCCGAACGTCTCGGTGGCCGCGTCACCAGCCACCCCGTCGGAGACCATCAGGTAGATGGTGGCCAGGGCGGGCGCGAAGCCGAAGCCCGACGCGAACAGCACGATCAGCTGGATGGCGAGCACGTCGAAGACGCCGGTGGCGGCGGTCCCGGCGGCGACGATGGCGAGCATGGCCACCAGGCCGCTCATCCCGAGGTGACGGTGTCCCAGCAGGACGCCACCGATCAGGGAGCCGATGCTCGACACGGCGATCGCGATGCCGGCGACGACGCCGTCGTGGCCGTACTGGGCGACCACGCCCACCTCCAGCGCCATGAACGAGGCCACCAGCGCGAGGCTGGCGACCATGGCGAGCACGACCTGCTTCTGCAGCAGCACCCGGCCGAACGACGACTGGTTGCGCTCGACGCGCGGCGTGCGGCGCTGGATCGAGGTCAGGAACCCCACGCAGCCGGCGACGGTGATGGCCGCGGCGGCCAGCAGGGGGATCGCCGTCGACACCGTCGTGGCCAGGAACGTCGCCGCGACCGGTCCGATGACCCAGATGAGTTCCTGGGCCGAGGTGTCGAGGGCGAACAGCGCCCGCACCACGTCGGGCGGGACGAGCTGGGGGTAGAGCGCTCGCACCACGGGCATTAAGGGTGGGACCGAGGCGCCGACCAGAGCGCCCAGCACGCACAGCACCAGCGCGTTGGGCGGTGCGGTGGCCATGCCGACCATCGCGGCACCGTTGACCAGCGCGGCCGGCAGCATCACCGGGACCACCCCCACGACACCGACCAGGCGTGCGGTCAGCGGCATCACGATGGCCTCGGCGACGCTCACGCACGCCACCACGGCGCCCGCCTGGCCGTACGAGCCGGTGGTGGCGCGAACGTGCAGCAGGATCGCCAGCGACAACATGCCCAGCGGCAGACGGGCGAACAGCTGCCACGCGGTGATTCTGGCGACGTGGGGAATCCGCAGCAGGGCCAGATAGCTCCGCATCCATCCCGTTCCTGGTCGAGGCCGACCGTGCGACGGCGCCGAACGGCGTTCGCGCGCAATTCATCCGATGGGTGGCCGAGTTCGATGTGCAGGTCCGGCGACGCCGAGGCTGTCGACCGGTCCCCCGCTACCCTAGCCGATGCCGTCGGCTCTGATACCTACGGTTTCAATCGTCTGGGAGCCCCCTGACGACCCTTTTCGTTGCCCACCTTGCCATCGCACACGAAATCGGTGCAGAATGCTGATGTGCGCGGAATCACGCCGGATCCGGCCGAGGCTGTCGGCGGGAACCGTCGCGCGCCATCGACGACGAGGACGCGTGCCGATCCGGGAGTGATATTCAGCCATCGCCATGACATGTGACCGATAAAGTATTGAACTGCAACACAATTGAGGTTCTCGATGACGATCATCTCCGAAACGCCAGAAACCACGTCGGCCTCCGGCTCGGGTAGCGGGCTGGCCGCCAAGGCCAACCGCCACCTGTGGGGCCACTTCGCTCGCCACGGCGCGGGCATCACCCCGCCGATCATCACCCGCGGCGAGGGCGTCCACATCTACGACGACGCAGGCAAGCAGTACATCGACGGCCTGAGCGGGCTGTTCGTCGTCCAGGCGGGCCACGGCCGTGCCGAGCTGGCCGAGGCCGCAGCCAAGCAGGCCGAGACCCTGTCGTTCTTCCCGCTGTGGTCTTACGCCACCCCGCCCGCGGTCGAGCTCGCCGAGCGCATCGCCGGTTACGCCCCCGGTGACCTGAACCGCGTGTTCTTCACCACCGGCGGCGGCGAGGCCGTCGAGTCGGCGTGGAAGCTGGCCAAGCAGTTCTACAAGCTGACCGGCAAGCCGGGCAAGCACAAGGTCGTCTCCCGGGCCATCGCCTACCACGGCACGCCCCAGGGCGCCCTGGCCATCACCGGCATCCCCGCCTTCAAGGCTCCCTTCGAGCCCCTGACCCCGGGCGGGTTCCGGGCACCCAACACGAACTTCTACCGCGCACCTGCGCAGTTCGCCCACGACGAGAAGGCCTTCGGCCAGTACTGCGCCGACCGCATCGCCGAGGCCATCGAGTTCGAGGGTCCCGAGACCGTCGCGGCCGTGTTCCTCGAGCCGGTGCAGAACGCCGGCGGCTGCTTCCCGCCGCCCCCCGGCTACTTCCAGCGCGTGCGCGAGATCTGCGACGAATACGACGTGCTGCTGGTCTCCGACGAGGTCATCTGCGCCTACGGCCGCATCGGTTCGATGTTCGCCTGCAACGACTTCGACTACGTCCCCGACATCATCACCAGCGCCAAGGGCCTGACGTCGGGCTACTCGCCGCTGGGTGCGATGGTCGCCTCCGATCGCCTGTTCGAGCCGTTCAACGACGGCCACACGGTGTTCGGCCACGGCTACACCTTCGGTGGACACCCCGTCTCGGCCGCCGTCGCGCTCGCCAACCTCGACATCTTCGAGCGCGAGGGCCTCAACGACCGCGTGAAGACCAACGCGCCGGCCTTCCGCGCGACGCTGGAGAAGCTGCTCGAGCTGCCGATCGTCGGCGACGTGCGCGGCGAGGGCTACTTCTACGGCATCGAACTGGTCAAGGACAAGACCACCAAGGAGACCTTCAACGACGAGGAGAGTGAGCGCCTGCTGCGCGGGTTCCTCACCCCCGCGCTGTGGGAGGCCGGTCTGTACTGCCGCGCCGACGACCGTGGCGACCCAGTGGTGCAGCTCGCCCCGCCGCTGATCTCCGGCCAGGCCGAGTTCGACGCGATCTACGACATCCTGTCCGACGTCCTCGGTCGCGCCAGCAACATGCTCTGAGCCGGTGCGCCCGACCTCTGCGCTGCCGGGCCCCGCGGACGCGACGCTACCCACCGTCGCCGACGTGATCGCCATGCCCGCAACGCAACTCGGGCGCCCGCAGGTCATCGCAGGCGACGCGCACCTCGCGCGTCGCGTGCGATGGCTGCACGTGGCCGAGCTGGCCGAGATCGACGAGCTGTTGCGCGGTGGTGAGCTGGTGCTCACCACCGGCTTCGCGCTCACCGATTCCGCCGATGCATGGGAGACCTACGTCTCGCGGCTCGAAGACGCCGGGGCCAGCGGATTGCTCCTGGAGTACGGCACGCGGTTCGCCACGGCCCCCGAGGCGCTCGTCGCCGCCTGCGAGCGGCACGCCGTACCGCTCGTCGTCTTGCATCGACCGGTGGAGTTCGTGCGCCTCACCGAGGCCGTGCACGCCCGCATCCTCGAACACCAGATGGCGACGTTGCGGCTCTCGGACAAGGCGCACGAGGTGTTCACCTCGTTGACCGTCACCGGCGCCACGGTCGCCGACATCGTCTCGGCAGCCGCCCGAATGGCCGACGCCGCAGTGGTGTTCGAGGACCTCATCCGACGCGTGCTGGCCTGCGATGCCTCGGGCATGCCGGTCGACCAGCTGCTGAACCGATGGGCCGCCCGTTCCCGCGAGGCGGTCTCGACCGGCCGGGCGGCGGTGTGCGGACCCGAGGAGTGGGTGGTCACCAACGTGGAGGTCGACGGAGAGCCCGTGGGCCGACTGATCCTGCTGCCTCGCGGCAGGCCCACGGCGGAACACCTGGTGATCGTCGAACGCGCCTCGGTGGCGCTGACGCTGCACCGCATGCTCACCCGCGACGACGAGGACCCGGGCGCGCTGGCGCAGCGCTCGCTGTTGAGCGACGTCATCGAGCGCAGGTACGGCAGCGAGGACGACGTGCTGGCACGCACGGACGCACTCGGCGTCGGATTGCGGCGCAAGCTGCTCGTCGGGGTCGTGGTGCGCACGCCGGACGGCGGGCCCGCCGGACGCGACTTCGGCAGGCTCGTCGCCGAGGCCACGCGCGCCACCGGTCTGCCCACGTTGCTCACCCCCCGGGGTGACGACGTCGTCTGCGTTTTGGTCGGCCTCGAGGATCACGGGCAACGTGCCGACGTCCTCACCCGCCTGGCCCGTGCGGTGCGGGCCCGCTGCGCGGGTGCCCGCATCGGGGTCGGGTCGACGGTGACCCGGTTGGCCGACGTCCGGCGATCCATCTCCGAGGCCGTCCAGGTCGAGCGCGCCTACCGCGCAGAACCCCACGGAGATCGGCTCTTTCACGAGTTGCCCGAACTCGGGGTGCGGGGCCTGCTGGTGACGCTCACCGGCGATCCCCGCCTGCAGGCGTTCGTGGCGCGCACGCTCGACCCCCTCCTGCACTACGACGCGCAGCACGGCACCGACATGCTTCGGCTGCTGTCGACCTACCTCGAGTGTCGCGGCAACAAGTCGGTCGCCGCGCGCACCGCCGCCATGTCGCGCGCCGCGTTCTACGAGCGGCTCGACGTCATCGCCAAGATCCTGCGCGTCGACCTCACCTCGGCCCGGGTGTGCACGTCGTTGCACGCCGCGGTGATGGCCCTGGAGGCCGAAGCGGCGATTCGTGGAGCGTGAGTCGCGCTGAGCGCGACGGATGCTCCACGAATCACACGCGCCCGTTGCGGCGATCGTCGTCGCGGGCACGCTCGTCGCGGGCGCACGGATCGCCGTAGCCACCGCCCCCGGCCGTCTCGACGCGCAGCACGGTGCCGGGTTGCAGTGTCAGCGACGCCTTGTCGGGCAATCCGGTCAGCTCCGTGCCGTCGGGACCGATCACCGTGACGGTGGTGGCTCGCGCGTCGCCACCCCCGTGCGCCCCGCGAGGCGCGAACTCGGGATGGGTCTGCTCGGAGTAGAACGTGACGCGCTGCGGCATGCCGACGATCTGGTACTCCCGACGCAGGCCGAGGCCGCCGTTGAACTGCCCGAGCCCCTGGGAACCGGGGATGAACTCGCACCGCAGGACGCGCACGCTGTAGTTGGTCTCGACCACCTCGACCGGCATCACACCGACGTTGGACATGTAGGTGTCCACACCGTCGATGCCGTCACCGAGCGCGGTGGCCCCGGTGCCGCCGCCGACGACGTCGGCCATCACCGACGGGCGACCCGTCAGCGGACTCACCGAACCCACGTTGCAACAGAAGAAGCTCACCGTGCTGCTGCCCACCGCCAGCTGCGGCCACATGTCGGCCATCGCCCGGATCAGCGTGTCGGCGAAGCGCTGACACGTGTTGTGGCGCACCGAGACCGCCGCGGGCGGCTCGGGGTTGAGGACGCTGCCCAGCGGTGCGTCGACGTCGACGACGCGCAGCAGCCCGTCGTTGGCACCGAGATCCGGTGCGACGACGGCTCGTACCGCGTAGACGACGCCGGCCCGGGAACTCGCCCACGGCACGTTCATCGCACCCGCCACCTGCCGGTCGCACCCGGACAGGTCGATCGCCAGCCGTCCACCCCGCTTGGCCACCCGAACGTGGACCCGGGCGGGGGGCCCACCTCGGCCGTCGTCGTCGAGGAAGCCCTCGGCTTCTCCCGTCCCGTCGGGCAGCGCCCGCAGTGCGGTCGCCACGCCCCGTTCCACGGAGTCGAGCATGCGCTCCATCACCTCCAGAAATGCTGCGACGCCGTATCGTCGCACCAGTTCGACGACGCGCTCGCCGCCAAGTGCGCACGCTGCGCGTTGCGCCCGCAGGTCGCTGACGGTGCTGCGCGGGTCGCGGATGTTCTCGGTGATCACCGCGATCAGGTCCTCGTTCTCCACCCCGGCCACCGCCAGCCGCACGGGAGGCAGCACCAGGCCCTCACCGAAGATGTCCTCCAGTTCCGGTCCCTCACTGCCGGGATTGACGCCACCGACGTCGATGTGATGTGCGGCGGTACCCGCCCAGGCGACCAGTCGACCATCGACGAACACCGGCGCGATCACGTTCACGTCCGGCAGGTGCATCGCGCCCATGAAGGGATGGTTCGAGATGAAGACGTCGCCCTCGGCGACCCGGCCTCGCCACCGCTCGATGATGGACGCGACCACGAGCGACATGGCGCCCAGCTGGGCTGGGATGTAGTCGGCCTGGGCCACCAGGTCACCCGATGCCGTGAACAGCGCGCAGGAAAAGTCGTCCATGTCGCGGATGATGGGGCTGTAGCTCGAACGCTTGACGACGTCGCCCATCTCCTCGGCCGCCGACTGCAGTGCCGCGGCCATCACCTCGAAGGTGACGGTATCCACCTCGTGCGCAACGGAATTCATCGATTTTCTCCGTTCTCGGTGATCAGCAGGTCGCCACCTGCCAGCACCTCTGCGTGCTGCGCTTCGAGTAGCACCGTGGTCGAATCCATCTGCTGCACGATCGCCGGCCCGGTGAATCGTGCGCCGACGGCGAGCCCGGCACGGTCGTAGATCGGGACCTGGGCGGCGGCGAAGCCCGGGATGCGGACCTCGCGGTGGGCCACCGGCGCGGGGGCCGGCGCGGCACCGGTGGGGACCGGGGCGTCGACGGGCCGGCGGTACGTGCCGACGGCGGCGATGCGCACGGTCACCAGTTCGACGGGTTCGCCGAGGTTGGCGTGGCCGTAACGTTCCGCATGTGCCGCGTGAAAGGCCTCCGGGATCGCGCTCAGTGCGGCCTCGTCCCACCCGGCAAGGGCCACGTTGAGTTCATAGCCCTGACCGAGGTAGCGGCAATCGACCGATGCCGTCACCGCCACGCCCTCCGGTGGCGCCCCGTCGCGCAGCAGTCGCTGGGTGGCCGCAGCGGCCGCCTCCTCGAACCACCCGGCGATGCGCGGTGTCGCGGCGTCGTCGAACGCGGTCAGCACCGTCTGCGAATCGTCGATCCGCAGACCCGCGACCAGCAGGCCGTCGGCGGAGAACAACCCCGGCCACAGCGGTACCAGCACCGACCGCAATCCCAAGTGCCGCAACAGCAGACCGGCGTGCAGCGGCCCGGCGCCCCCGAACGGCACCAGCGTGAACCGACGGGGATCGAGCCCCCGCTCCACGCTGACCTTGCGCACGGCGCGCACCATGTGGGCCAGGCCGATCGCCAGGATGGCCTCTGCCGCTTCATCGGTGGTCATGCCCAACGGGCCCGCGACGCGGTCCACCGCGGTGACCGCCGCGGCGCGGTCCAGTACCAGGTCGTCGGCGAGTTCTTCGGTGCCCAGCGTGCCGAGCACGACGTGCGCGTCGGTGATGGTGGGTTCGGTTCCGCCGCGCAGGTAGCTCGCCGGGCCGGGCACCGCCTTGGCCGAGCGCGGTCCGACCCGCAGGCGCCCCGTCGCATCGAGCCACGCCACGCTGCCGCCGCCGGCGCCGATGGTGTGGATGTCGACGGTGGGGGCCACCAGCACGTGGTCGCTGACCACCTGAGAGGTGGTGAACGGGATCCGTCGTCCGCGAACGAGACACACGTCGGTGGACGTCCCTCCCATGTCCAGGCTGATGACGTCGTCGAGGTCATGGCGCCGGGCGGCGGCGATGAGACCGGCCACCCCGCCCGCGGGGCCGGAGAGCACCAGGCGGTGCGCGGCCGCGTCGGCGCGACCCGCGGGTGCGCACCCGCCGTTGGACTGCATCACCAGGAAGGACGACGTGACCCCGGCATTGCCCAGTGCCGTCGCGGCACGTTCCAGGTACCCCCCGATCACCGGGCGCAGCGCCGCGTTCAGCACGGTGGTGGCGGTGCGCGGGTACTCCCGGAACTCGCGGACCACCTCGCTGGACAGCGTCACCGGCACGTCGGGCAGCGCCGCTCGCAGCGCCGCTCCCAGCCGTCGTTCGTGGGTGTCGTCGAGATAGCTGAACAGCAGGCTCACCGCGACGGCCCGGACGTCGAGGGCGGCGATCTCGGCGACGACGCGCTCCACCTCGGCGTCGGTCAGCGGCGTCAAGACCTCGCCGGTGCTGGTGAGCCGCTCGTCGACCTCGATGCGGGCGTGACGCTCGACGAGTTCGGCGGGACGAACCGGGGTGAGGCTGTACACGTCGGGGCGGCTCGACTGCCGATAGCCCATGACGTCGCGGAACCCGCGGGTGGTCAGCAGCGCCACCGGCGCGAGGTTGCCGGTGAGGACCGCGTTGGTCGCCACCGTGGTGCCGTGGCACAGCAGCGCGACGTCGGCCACCGGCACGCCGCGCCGCACCAGGGTGCGCACCGCGTTGCCGAGGCCGCGCGCCGGGTCGTCGGGGGTCGAGGCCACCTTGGCCACCACCACCCGACCGTCGGCGCAGCGCGCCACTGCGTCGGTGTACGTGCCGCCGGCGTCGATGCTCACCGTCCAGTCCTTCACGGGCTCCCTCTCGTCGAACCGTTCGTCGAGGTGCCAGTACAGCCGCCCCGCCGGGCCGCGTCATGCGTCAATCGACGGACGGTCACTACGTCAGATTGCGGATGCCGGCCCGGGCGGCGGCGACCACAATCGCGAGGATGGCAGCACGACCCTGGCCCGGTGGCGCGCGGTACGCGGCGAGCGTCACGTTCGACTTCGACGCCGAGGAGGTATGGATCGGCGAGGACCCGGCCAACGCGCAACGCCCCGGCGTGCTGTCGCAGGGGGCCTACGGCCCCAAGGTCGCGATCCCCCTGATCCTCGACCTGTTGGCCCGCCACGGGGTGACCGCGACGTTCTTCGTCTGCGGCGCCGACGCCGACCGCCATCCCGACCGGGTTCGCGACATCTTGACCGCCGGGCACGAGGTGGCCCACCACGGTTACACCCATCGATCCCCGATGGCGCTGTCCCGCGAGGACGAGGAGGCCGAGCTGGTCCGCGGCCTCGACTCACTGCGCGGTCTCGGCGCGGACGTGGTCGGCTACCGCTCGCCGTCGTGGGACTTCAGCCCGCACACCCTCGAGCTGCTCGGCGCGTACGGGTTTCGGTACTCCTCGAACCTGATGGACGACATCACGCCGTACCGGCATCCCGGCGGGATCGTCGAGGTGCCCGTGTCGTGGCTGTTCGACGACGCCCCGCACTTCTGGTTCTCCGGCGCCCGTGCCGACTGGGGCAGGACCATCCGCACCGTCGACGAGGTGCACGCCCTGTGGTCGGCGGAGATCGACGGCATCGCCGACCTGGGAGCGCACGTCATGCTGACCATGCATCCCTTCCTCATCGGCCGGCCCTCACGGCTGGCGCTGCTCGACCGGATCATCCGCCGCCTCGTGGACGGCGGGGCGTGGATCGCGCCGGTTCGCGACGTCGCCGGGCTGGTGTCGTGACCCCGCGCAGCGCCATCGTGACCGGCGCGGCGAACGGCCTGGGCACCGGCATCGCTCGTCGGCTGCTCGCCGACGGCTGGTGCGTGGTCGCGTCCGACGTCAGCGCCGAGGTGGAGGAGCGCTTCGCTGCGGGCACCCACGACGGTCGGGTGCGCACCGCGGTCGCCGACATCGCCGATCCCGACACCGCGCAGGCCCTGGTGCGCGCGGCGATGGCCTCGTTCGGGCGACTGGATGCCGTGATCAACAACGCCGGGATCGGCGGTCCCGGAGGCAATCTCGACACCGTGGCGATGACCGACGTGCGGCGCACCCTCGAGGTGAACCTGATCGGCACCGTCCAGCTGTGTCAGGCCGCCATCCCGCACCTCAAGGCGCAGCGCGGCGGGCGCATCGTCAACGTCGGCTCGGTGTATGCGCAGCGGCCGGTGGTCGGCGGAGCCGCCTACGTCATGTCGAAGGCCGCGCTGCACGGGCTGTCACAGTGTCTGGCACTGGAATTGGGCCCGTTCGGCATCACCGTCAACACCGTCGCCCCCGGGTACATGATGACCCGCATGCACGAGGAGGAGATCGCCTTGCAGGCGCGCGCGGCCGGCATCGAACCGGAACGCATGCAGGATCGGCTGCGGTCCGAGGTGCCGCTGGGCAGACACGGCACGGGTGACGACGTCGCCGGCGCGGTGACCTGGCTATTGAGCGCCGACGCCGGCTACGTCACGGGGCAGACGATCGGCGTCAACGGCGGGATCGTGGTGAGCTGATGGGGCATCTCGTCGTCACCGGGGCCGCGTCGGGCATCGGCGCCGCCGTCGCCGACGGTGCCGAGGCACGCGGGTGGACGGTGGCACGTCTGGACCGCGACACGGCCGCCGATGCCCGCATCCACCACGTCGACGTCGCCGACTTCGATTCGGCGACGGCCGCATTGGATGCGATCACCGCTCGGTGGGGACGCGCACCGGACGCCCTGGTGCATGCCGCGGGCATCTACCGGGTGCGGGCCGCCACCGACGTCGATGCCGACGCGTGGGACGAGACGTCGACGATCAACGCGCGCGGCACCTTCGTGATGGCGCGCGCCGTGGCCCAGACCATGATGTCGGCAGGTACCGGCGGCTCACTGGTGCTGCTGGGTTCGGTGGCCGCGCTGCGGGGCGACGCCGTCGAACCCAGCGTCACCTACGCCGCCAGCAAGGGTGCGGTCAGCGCGCTGGTGCGGCAGCTGGCCGTGGAGTGGGCCCGCGCCGGCATCCGCGTGAACGGCGTGCTGCCGGGCGTCATCGACACGGCCATGACCACGCTCGTCGACGACGCGCCGGCCTACGAGGCGTTCCTGCGCACGCTGCCGCTCGGCAGGCTGGGCCGCGCCGAGGAGGTCGCCGAGGTCTGCCTGTTCCTGGCTGGTCCGCAGTCGTCGTACGTCACGGGCAGCGAAATCACCGTCGATGGAGGGTATCTCGTCTCGTGACCACCCACGAACTGCCCATCGTGACCGTGGCGGGCGATGCCCGCGACCGCGGCCTGCAGTACGGATCGCAGGCTGCCGAGCGGGTGCGGCGCACCCGTGACGCCTACGCCGAGGTGTACGCGCACTTCGCGACCTGGGACTGGGACCGGGTGCGCGCCGAGGCCCTCCCCTTCGTCGAACCGATCCAGCAGTTCCATCCAGCGTCCGTCGACGAGATGGCCGGCATCGCCGAGGGCGCGGGGCTGGACTTCGTCGACGTCCTCGCGATGAACCTGCGCACCGAGATCCTCTTCGCCGCGAAGGTGCGGGCCGCCGACGCGCGTCGGCCACCCGTACTCGAGTGCACCTCCTTCGCCGCACGCACCGCCGACGGTGAGCAACTGATCGGTCAAACCTGGGACTGGCTCGTGTTCTCCGCCGACACCATCGTGCTGGTCGAGTCCACGCCCACCGAGGGACCGGCCTTCATGACCGTGGTGGAGGCCGGTTTGTTGGCCAAGCTGGGCATGAACTCGGCGGGTCTGGCACTGGCCACCAACGCGTTGGTGACCGCCGCCGATGCCGGGACACCCGGGGTGCCCTACCACGTGCTGCTGCGCGCGCTGCTGGACTGCCGCACCCCGACGGAGGCCGCCACCGTGCTGCAGTCGGCGCACCGGTCGTCGTCGGCCAACTATCTCTTCGGTTCCGGCGAGGGATTGGTGGCCGACGCCGAGACCCGGCCCGGCGGCCCCGCCGACATGGCCTGGGCGGTCCCCGACGACGACGGGCTGTTGCTGCACGCCAACCACTTCTCGGTGGCCCCCGCGGGCACCGTGGTGGACGTCGGAACCGCGCTCATGGCCGACTCGCTGTTCCGGCTGCAGCGGGTGCGACGCCTGGCCCGCGAGGCGCCGGGTGGCGGGGTCGAGGAGTGGAAGCGCATCCTCGCAGACCACGCGGGCCACCCGGCCGGCATCTGCTGCCACCCCGACCCCGACACCCATGCGATGGACCGGTGGACCACCGCGACGGGCGCGATCTTCGAGCCGGGTCGGCGCCGCGCACACGTATCGGTCGGCAATCCCTGCGGCGGCACCTGGTTGCTACGCGATTACGGCCCGTCCTGGGCGTAGAGTTCGGGCCACGTCGCAGGATCGCCGCGCATCGCGGCACCGCGCCAAGGGAGTTCGATGTCGAAGGTCGTCGCCGAGTTGGTCGTCGAGGCGGATGCGCGCCACCGCCCCGCGCATCCCGCGGTACCCGACCGCGTCGTGGACTACGCCGTGGGCTTCCTGGCGACGGCCAGGGATTCGTTGCGCTTCCTGTGGCGCGCCGACGACGCGTGGTTGTCGATCCACCTGGTGCGGACGCACGACGATCCCGTCGGCCCTGCACGGGTCGCCGGATCGCGGGTCACCCTCCGCGTCGCCGAGGTCGAGATGCCGCGCGGCGTCACGCTGCGCGAGGTGGACGTGCTGACGCTGCTGGCCCTCGGATTGACGAACGTGGGCATCGCCGAGCGGCTGGGGACGAGTGCACGCACGGTCTCCACGCAGATCGAGCGGTTGCTGACGAAACTGGACCAGGGCACGCGCGGGGGTCTGGCCGCACTCGCGGTGGACTCGGGACTGCTGCGTCTGCCGATCCCCGGCGGCGTCGACGGCACTCCGGGCATCGGCATCGTCGAACTCGAGTCGATCGTCACGGCCGTGCCGCGCTCGCCCGCACCCCCGTTGCGCCCGGCCTACCCGCGCAAGCGTCCGATGACCGTCGGGGCGCTCATCCCGGTCAGGGCCGCGGCGGCCGACGGCGTCGAGGTGCGCCACGGCGCGACGCTGGCGGTCGAGGAGATCAATGCCACCGGCGGCGTCGGCGGTCGACGCCTCGAACTGCTCGCCTCCGACGTCGACCTGTTCGACTGGGCCAGCGTCGAACGCGGGCTGGCCCGGTTGTTCGCCCACGACGTCGACGCGATCACGACGAGTTACGCCAGCGCGGAGAACTCCGCGGTGATCGACGCGGTCGCCGACTTCGGCAAGCCGTTCCTGCACACCGCGACCTACGCCGAGCAGGTCGCGCATGCCGAGTCCGATCCGCGGCGCTACGGTGCGGTGTTCCAGACCTGCGCGTCCGAGACGTTCTACGGCGTCGGTCTCATCCGACTGCTCACCGAGCTCGAGGCGGCCGGGGTGTGGCGACCACGCTCGCGACGCATCGTCAGCATCGAGGCGGCGACCACGAGTACCCGCGTCACCAACGAGCACTTCCTGGCCACCGCGGGTCAGGCGAATTGGACTCTCGCCGAACTGATCCGGGTCCCGGTGCCGAGCACGGACTGGGCGCGCGTCGCCCGGCGCATCGCGGCCGTCGACCCGGAGGTCGTCATGGTGACGCACTTCTTGGACCAGGAGGTCGCGGCGTTTCACCAGGCGTTCGTCGCCGCCGGTCTGGAATCGCTGGTGTATTGCGTGTACGGCCCGTCGATCCCCCGTTTCCAGGATTCCGTCGGCAGTGCCTCCGACGGCATCATCTGGTCGACCACCACCGGGACCTACGACGACGTGCTGGGGCGCCGCTTCCGCAACCAGTACGCGGCGCGTTTCGGCCGCGCGCCCGGGTGGTCACAGGCCGGCGCGGCATACGATCAGGTGAACCTGCTGGCTGCGGCGTGGAGCGCGACGGCCACCCGGGACACCGGCGACGTGGTGCGCTACCTCCGCCGCTGGCCGCACCGCGGGGTCAACGGCGTCTATTACTTCGGCGAGACCAGCCAGTCGACCCTGTCGTATCCGGATCTGACGCCCGACGCCTCGATGGGCCAGGCGCACATGGTCTATCAGATCCAGGGCGGCACCCACCGCGCGTTGGCGCCGGA
The DNA here is from genome assembly GCF_058148405.1 of Mycobacterium sp. DHQP2018-32-09. Lineage (NCBI taxonomy): Bacteria > Bacillati > Actinomycetota > Actinomycetes > Mycobacteriales > Mycobacteriaceae > Mycobacterium > Mycobacterium sp. DHQP2018-32-09. The sequence goes on from NZ_JBYVYK010000004.1 coordinate 41,543, forward strand.
GCCGTTCGGGTCGTGCGCGCGGTTCCGCGTGCCCTCCTGGTGCGCCCCCGGCAAGACGGCCTGACCAGGGTGATCGGACCCGTCCGTCAGATGACGGATGTGGTGCCGGGGCGAATTGGCTGTACTTCTCCTCACGTTCGATCGGCCGAGGAGCGGATACATGCCGGACACCCCACGCACCGCGAGACCGCGCGGCGTCTCGCGCCGCAACTTCGTCAACGGACTGGGGATCGCCGGCCTCGGTGGCGTCGTGGTGGGCGGTGGCGCGGCGTGGACGGTCAAGCCGGCGGGGTCGGGGCTGGCCGGTGGCGGTGCGACGGGCGCGCCCATCACGATCGGCAGCGTGGCGCCGCTGACCGGCCCGTACTCCGGTGACGGCCAGGAGATGGTGCGCGGCGCAGAGATGGCGCTCGACGACGTCAACGGCGCAGGCGGGGTGGCGGGCCGTCCGGTTCGGCTGGTCACCGCCGACATCTCCGATCAGGCCCCGGAGAACTTCATCCAGGCCGCCCAGCGACTGGTGTCGCAGGAACGCGTGTCCGCGGTGTTCAGTGGCTACACCACCACGACGTCGGCCGAGTACCAGATCTACGGCGATGCGGGTGTGCCGATGCTGCATGCCAATACGCTGCAGGACAACACCGACTTCGTCGTCGAGCACGGCATCACGAACATCTACCAGGTGTGCCCCACCGAGATCTGGTACGCCGAGGGCTTCATCCAGCTGATGCGGCGGTGGATCGACTCTGGCACGTGGCGGCCGTCGGCCAACACCGCGGCCGTCATCGCCAGCAACGATTCCTACAGCATCTCGATCGCCACCGTCTTCCAAGACGGCCTCCGAAAGCTCGGGTGGGACATCACGTTCTACGACGAGGTGACCGCGCCCAACGCGGACTGGGGACCGCAGCTCGCACGCATCCGCGCCAATCCCCCGGGGCTCATCTTCATCACCGACTACCTGGCCGGTGACCTCGCCAGCTTCGCCACGCAATTCGCCAGCGCACCAACGCCTTCGCTGCTGTATCAGCAATACGGACCGAGCGTGCCGGAGTACCTGGACCTGGCCAAGGGTGCCGCCAACGGCGTGCTGTGGTCCACCACCATCGGCACCTTGCCCGACCAGATCGGCACCGACTTCCGCCAGCGGTACCAGGGCAAGTACGGTGCGCCGGCCGGCTTGAGCCAGTCCGGCGCCCAGTACGACGCCGTGCGCCTGTGGGCGCGGGCGGCCGCCCAGGCCGGTGATCCCGACGACTTCGCGCGCGTGAACCAGTTCCTCAAGGCCACCGTGTTCCGCGGCGTCGTCGGCACGTATGCGTTCGATCAGACCGAGCTGACCGCCGTGCCCTATCCCGACAAGGTCGACGACCCCAGCCTGGCGATGCCGCACCTGACCTACCAGATCCAGGACGGCAAGCAGGTGCTGCTGTCACCGGACCCGTACACGCAGGGGCGTTTCGCGCTGCCGCCGTGGCTGGCCGGCCGATGACCCCGATCTTCGAAACCGACGCCGTGACCAAGCGTTTCGGCGGTCTGACCGCCGTCGACGGGGTGTCGATGCGGGTGCTCGAAGGCCAGATCTTCGGCATCGCCGGGCCCAACGGGGCAGGCAAGACCACGTTCTTCGACCTCGTCACCGGGTTGGTGCGCACCGACGCCGGCGAGGTGCGCCTCCGCGGCGAGTCGATCGCGCGGGCCAGCGTCACGCAGATCTGCCACCGGGGCATCGCGCGCACGTTCCAGCATCCGGCCGTCTTCGACACGCAGACGGTGTTGGCGAACGCGGTCGTGGGAGCTCAGTTCGGCAGCGGCAGAAGCTGGTTGAGCGCGCTGCGCAAGGATCGTGCGGCGCTCGACGCCGCGTGGTCGGAGCTGGAGTTCACCGGTCTGGCAGCCGTCGCACGGCAGCAGGCCGGGCCGCTGCCGGTCTTCGACAAGAAGCGGCTGATGATCGCGTCCGCTTTGGCCACGGGCCCGGCGATGCTGTTCCTGGACGAACCCTTCGGCGGCCTCACTCCTCCCGAGATCGACGACCTGATGGACCTGCTGGCCAGGATCAAGCGCCGCGGAGTGACGATCGTGCTGATCGAACACGTCATGCGGGCGCTGATGGCCCTGTCGGACCGCGTGCTGATCCTCAACCAGGGCACCGTGCTGTTCGAGGGCACGCCGCGCGAGGTCGCGGCACACGAGGACGTCGTGCGCGTGTACCTGGGGGAATCCCCGGCCGAGACGGATGCGGAGTCCGACGATGAATGACGTCTTGCTCGAGATCCGCGATCTGACCGCGGGATACGACGCGACCACGGTGCTGCACGGTGTGGACCTGACGGTGCGCGCCGGCGAGTTCACCGTGGTGATCGGTCCCAACGGTCACGGCAAGACCACGCTGCTGCGTGCGGCGAGCGGGTTGGTGACGCCGCGCACGGGTGTCATGTCGCTCGCAGGACGCGACATCACGCACCTGCGACCCGAGCGCATCGCCGCGTGCGGTCTGGTGCACATCCCGCAGGGTGACCTGCTGTTCCCCGACATGACCGTGCTGGAGAACCTGACCCTCGGCGGGTTCCTGCGCAAGGAGGGGCGGGCCGCACGCGCACGCAGGTTGTCCGAGGTCTACGAGATCTTTCCCCGGCTCGCCGAACGCTCCAACCAGCGTGCCCGCACGCTGTCGGGCGGTGAACGCCGCATGGTGGCGCTCGGGCGGGGGCTGATGGCCGATGCGGTCGTCCTGATGATCGACGAACCCAGCCTCGGCCTGGCACCCGTCCTCGTCGACGAGGTGTACGCCCAGATCGCCCGTATCCACGCCGCCGGACAGACGATCCTGCTGGTCGAGGAGAACTTCTCGCGAGTGCGCGACGTCGCCGATCACCTCGTGCTCCTCGAGAACGGGCAGGTGCGAGCGTCGGGCACCGTGGACCGGGTGCTCAGCGATCCCGCGGTGGCGGCCACCTACCTGGGGATGTCGTCGTGAACCTGCTCCTGCAGACCCTCGTCAGCACGGTGGTGCAGGGATCGATCCTCGCCCTCATCACCATCGGCATGAGCCTGGTGTACGGCACGTTGCGCGTGCTGAACATGGCTCAGGGCGTCATGGTGATGGTCGGCGGCATGGCGGCCTACGTCTTCGTCGCGGACTGGGGCATGCCGGTGTGGCTGTCACTGGTGTTCGCCGCGGCGGTGGCGTTCGTCCTGGGCGTGCTGACCTATTACGCCGGCGTACGGCCGTTGGTCGGCAGGATCGGCATCGACTTCGAGATGACGGCGTTCATCTCCACGTTCGCCATCGCGACCATCGTGCAGAGCCTCGTCCTCGCCGTCTTCGGCCCACGACAGAAGCCGTTTCCCGAGTTGCTCGCCGGCCGTGTCGATCTCGTGGCGGGTGTGTCGATCACGTTCCACTCGATCCTGATGGCCGCCGTGGCGATCGTGGCACTGGTGGGGCTCGGCGCCTTCCTGGCGCGGTCGCGCTATGGATTGGCCATCACCGCCGTCGCACAGAACGGTGACGCGGCACGGTTGATGGGCATTCCCTCCGCACGCGTCTACGTGCTCACCATCGGCATCGCCGCGGCACTGGCCGGCGTCGCAGGCGTGCTCCTGGCGCCGGTGTACTTCGTCTACCCGAACGCCGGTGATCTGCCACTGCTACAGGCCATGATCGTGGCGATCTTCGCGGGTCTGGGCAGCGTCCGCGGCACGGTCATCGCGGCGTACGTCATCGGGTTCGTCCAGGCTGCGGTGTCCATCTACTGGAGTTCCACGTTCGCGTTGCCGGTGCTGTACGCGTTCATCCTCGTCGTCCTCCTGGTGCGTCCGTGGGGAATCGACGGCAAGCCGCAGGAGGCCCGGCTGTGAACATCCCGACCCCGACGAACATCCCGACCCCGACCCGCGCAGCGCGGCACGCCTGGTCGGCGCGTGAGATGGGGTGGCCGCGCCCGCGCTGGATCGCGTTGACCGCCGCGCTGCTGTTCGCGGTCGTGCTGCCGTTCGCCGTGCCGGACCGCAGCTGGCTGTCGGTGGCCATCCTGGGCGCGGTGTGGCTGACGTTGAATCAGAGCTGGAACCTGGTGTTGGGCTTCTCCGGGGTGTGGCATTTCGGGCAGCTGGCGGTCTACGCGATCGGGGCCTACGTCGCCGCCTTGACCAGCCTGCACACCGGGCTGCCCGTGGTGGTGTCGATTCTGCTGGGCGGTGTGGCCGCCATGGCGGTATCGGTCCTGCTGTCGTTGCCGGCGCTGCGACTGCGCGGAATCTACGTGGCCCTCATGACGTTCGGCTTCGGCGAGGTGGTCAGGCTGCTCGTCGTCGCCGATGGCACCGGCCTCACCGGAGGCACGTACGGTCTGTCCGGCTTCTCCGGGTTCGGCGCCGACTCGCTCGATGCCCTGACCCGCGACCGCGTGCACTACGCCGTCGCCGTCGGTGTCGCGATGCTGACGGCCGGCGCGATCTTCGCGCTGGTGCGGTCTCCGCTGGGCTCCGGACTGGTGGCGCTGCGCGACAATCCGACGCTCGCGGCGGCACGCGGCATCAGCCCCCGCGTCATGCAGATGGTCGTCTTCGGCATCTCCGGCTTCTTCGCGGGCCTGGCCGGCGCGGTGTACGCCTTCGCGTTCCGCGTCGTCGCGCCCACGCTGATGGGTCTGGCCCCCATGACGCTGTTGGTCACGATGCTGGTGGTCGGCGGGCTCGGGACCGTCACCGGACCCATCGTCGGCACCGTGATCATGGCCTTCGTGCAGGCGCGGCTGCAGAGTTGGCCGGACGTCCGGCTCATCGTGCTGGGACTGATCCTGCTCGTCATGATCGTGGCCGTGCCCCGCGGCATCGTCGCGTTCGCCGGGGGTTACCGGCGGCGGCTCGACGACTGGATCGACGAGGACACCGACGAGGACACCGACGAGGACACCGACGAAGACGAGGCGCCGGACGCCCCCGGGGCGCCCCCGCCACCTCGGTGACGGCTATGACGATCGCGGCCGCGTGAGGTTGTCGGGTTCCAGGATCGTCGCCAGCTCGCTTGCCGTCAGCAGGCCGCGATCGAGCACCAGCGACGCGATGTCGGAATCCGACTGCAACGCATCGGCGGCCAACCGCGTGGCCGCCTCGTAGCCGATGTACGGGTTCAGCGCGGTCACCAGGCCGATCGAATGGTCGACCTGCGCCCGCATGTGCGCGACGTTGGCCGTGATGCCGACGACGCATCGGGTGCGCAGGGTGTCGCACGCCGCCCTCAGGTGCGCCAGCGACTCGAACAGGCTGTGCGCGATCAGCGGCTCGAAGGCGTTGAGCTGCAACTGACCTGCTTCGGCGGCCATGCTCACCGCGATGTCGTGGCCGATCACCTCGAATGCCACCTGGTTGACGACCTCGGGGATGACGGGATTGACCTTGCCCGGCATGATGCTCGAACCCGCCTGCACGGCGGGCAGATTGATCTCACCGAGGCCGGCGCGCGGACCCGACGACAGCAGCCGTAGATCGTTGCAGATCTTCGACAGCTTCACCGCGGTGCGCTTCAGTACCCCCGAGAGCTGCACGAAGGCGCCGACGTCCTGGGTGGCCTCGACCAGGTTCGACGCGGTCACCAGCGGCAGTTCGGTGATTCGCCGCAGTTCCTCGCACACCGCCGCGGCATAGCCTCCCGGGGCGTTGAGCCCCGTCCCGATCGCGGTGCCGCCGAGGTTGATCTCCGAGATCAGCGACGCCGCCTCACCCAGGCGGTCGGCATCCTCGCCGACCATGACGGCGTAGCTGCCGAACTCCTGGCCCAGCGTCATGGGCACCGCGTCCTGCAGTTGCGTGCGCCCCATCTTCAGGTGCCCGGCGAACTCGACGGCCTTGTCGGCGAACGCGGCCACCAGTTCGGCCATCGCCAGCCGCAGGCGGTGCACGGCGAACTGCAGTCCGACCTTGAGCGCCGTCGGGTACACGTCGTTGGTGCTCTGGCCCAGGTTGACGTGCTCGAGGGGGTGCAGCGTCGCGTAGTCGCCGCGCGGGTGGCCCAACAGCTCCAGTGCGCGATTGGCGATGACCTCGTTGGCGTTCATGTTCGTCGACGTACCGGCGCCGCCCTGGATCACGTCGACGACGAAGTGCTCGTGCAGCGCGCCCGCCTTGATCTCGTCACAGGCCGCCACGATCGCGTCCGCGCGTGCGTCATCGAGTGCGCCCAGGCGTCGATTGGCCTGCGCCGCAGCCTGTTTCACGCAGGCCATCGCGACCACCAACTCCGGATGCCGCGAGATGGGGGTACCGGTGATCGGGAAGTTCTCCCGGGCGCGGGCCGTGTGCACGCCGTAGTAGGCCGTGACGGGCACCTCCCGGTCGCCGAGAAGATCGTGCTCGACGCGCACGTCGGCGGTCACGAGGCGTTCCCGGCAGCCGACAGACGTCGTCGCGTCGCCGCATCCGTGGCGGCGTCGACGAGCGTCAGCGCCAGCGCGTCGGCGCCTTCCACCACGGCGCGATCCGCGGCGGCCGAGATCGCGGCCGCGGCGAACTCGGGCTGGTGGTTGACCGCGGGCAGCGAGCCGATGCCGATGTAGGGGTGGATGGCGGCGACGTGTTGCGAGACGTTGCCCATGTCGGTCGACGCCCGGTTCATCAGCGAGTCGGGTCCCGTGTCGAAGCGCCTGCCCAGCTGTTCGGCTCGCCGCACGTATCCGGCGAGCAGGCCTTCGTCGGTGCGGAACTCGGCGTATGGCTGACTCTCCGCGGTGATGGTCAGCTCGCATCCGGTGGCGTGGGCACCTGCCTCGAAACACCGGTTCACGCGGCGTTCCAGCGCCTCGAGTTCGGTGAGCGTCCCGGCACGGACGTACCAGCGCCCCTCGGTGCGCTCCGGGATGACGTTGGGGGCCTGGCCGGCGTTGGTCATCACCCCGTGCACGCGGACGTCGCGCGGAAGCTGTTGGCGCAGCAGGCCGATGGCCACCTGGGCGATGGTGAACGCGTCGGCGGCATTGACCCCCCGATCGGGGTAGGCGGCGGCGTGTGCCGACTTGCCGTCGTACTGGACGTGACTGTGCGACACCGCGTACGGCTCGGCACGCGCCACGTCCACCGGACCGGGATGCACCATGGCGGCCGCGTGCACGCCCGCGAAGGCGCCGCGGTCGAGCATCTCGATCTTGCCGCCGCCCCCCTCTTCGGCGGGCGTGCCGAACACCGACAGCGTGATCCCCAGATCGTCGACGTGGTCGGCCAGGGCCAGCGCGGCTCCGGTGGAGATGGCGGCGATGACGTTGTGCCCGCAGGCGTGGCCCATGCCCGGCAGCGCGTCGTACTCGGCGCACACCGCCAGGTGCAGCGGGCCGCTGCCGCGGCGCGCGAGGAACGCCGTCGGCAGGCCGACGTAGCCGGTCTGCACGTCGAACCCGGCGTCGGCGAGGTCTGCGGCCACGCGCGCCGACGATCGCACCTCCTCCCAGGCGATCTCGGGGTGGGCGTGCAGGTCGTGGGACAGGGCGAGCATGCCGTCGCGGGCGCGCTTCGCCGCCGCCCGCACCCCGTCCTCGAGCGACGTCGTCACAGGTCCCCCGGGACGCCGTAGGACGGTGCGGCCGTGGGATCGATGCCGCGGGTGCGATAGTCGGCCTTCTGCGGTTCCCACACCTCCCAGAGCCGCTGCAGCTCGCCGATCGGATCGTCGTGCCAGTCGACGCGCAGGTCGGTCACGGGCCAGGGCACGTCCTCGACCACCTGCAGCCCCGCCGAGTGCACCGGGCCGGCCTCGCCGCCCGCGGCCGACGCCGCGACCAGGCCGTCGAGCAGTCGCCGTTCGACACTCGCCGCGTCCGACGATGCGTAGCCCTCGTGCAGCGCGGTGATGACGTCGGCGTCGGCCAGCATGTTGCCCGCGGCGGCGGCACCGTCGGCGCGCAGCTCGTGCCGGGTGCCCAACGCCTTCTCCCCCGTGTGGATGGCGGTGCGCCCCTGGGTGTCCACGACGATCAGCTGGCGATGCGCGGCGTGCCGCTCCGTGGCGAGCGTCGCCGCGAGCGCCGAGGTGGCGTCGGCCCCTGCCGCCAGCGCGTCCAGGGCGACGGTCCCCAGGTGCGGGTTGGTGACGTTCTGACTGGCCACCGCGCCGACCCCGGCGCGCAGGTGCACGCAGCGCGCGGCCACCGCGGGACTCGACGAGCAGACCACCATGCCGAACGCGGCGCCGTGGCGCACCACGAGGGAGAACGTCACGACGCTGCACCGCTGAGCACCGCGGTGGCGTCGATCTCGACCAGCCACTCCGGCCGGGCCAAGGCGTCGACCACCAGACCCGTGGACACCGGATGAACCCCCTTGAGCCAGCGCCCCATCACGCGGTACACGGTCTCGCGGTAACGCACGTCCACCAGGTAGACCGTCACCTTGACGATGTCGGCGAGGCTGCTGCCGGCCTCCTCCAGGAGCATCGCGATGTTGGCCATCGCCTTCTCGGCCTGGGCCTCCACGTCCCCGATACCCACCGATTCGCGGGTGTCGAGGTCTTGACCGATCTGTCCGCGCAGGTACACCACGCCGCCAGCCACGACGGCCTGGCACAGGTCGTTGTCGAGGTTCTGTTCCGGGTAGGTGTCGCGGGTATTGAACGGCCGGATCCGGCGGTGGGTGGCGCCGGCGGGGGTCGCGTCGCTCATGAGGGTTCCTCTCGGGGTTCAGCGTTCGGCGAGTGCCGGCGCGCGGTAGGCGAGGTAGCTGCGTTGGATGGCGATCTGGTCGGCCAGGTACTTGGCGTCGTGCCAGACACCCCAGATGAAGCTCGATCCTCGCCGCGACTGCCACGGAAGGCCCAGGAAGTAGACGCCGGGTTCGCTCGACACCCCCCGCTGATGCCGGGGCCGGCCGTCGGCGTCGAACGCGTCGACCTGCAGCCAGCCGTAGTCGAAGGCGAAGCCGACCGCCCAGACGATCGACGTGATGCCCGCGGCCGCGAGGTCGAGTTCGAGGATCGGGTCGGTCATGCACTGGGGATCGGGTCCGAAGACGCGCGCCTCGGGTTCTGAGGGCAGGTCCAGCCCGTTGCGTTCGACGTAGGCGTCGGCCTCGTCGAGCATCGACAGGTAGTTCGCGTCACCGCTCTCGATGTTCGCCCGGAGGTCGGGCGCGAACGTCAGCACGCCGTCGGCGTAGGGGCCGGCCATGCCCAGCAGCGTGATGCCGCCGGCGGCGAGCGTGCGGAAGTCGACGGTGTGTCCGCCGTGGGCGCCGCTCACGGCGATGGTCACGTGCTCGGCACCGCGCGGCGGTGCCGCCATGTCCCACTTCCCCAACACGCCGAGCCACCAGCAGAAGTCACGGCCGCGATAGCTGCGCGGCGGACGGTCGTGCGGTCCGACGGCGAGGTACACCCGGCGGCCGGACTGGCGGAGTTCGTCGGCGATCTGCACCCCCGACGATCCTGCGCCGATCACCAGGACCGCGCCGTCGGGCAACTCCGCCGGGCGGTGATACCCGCTGGAGTGCACCTGGTGGACGTTCGCCTCGGCGGGCACCACCGGCGGGACGACGGGCTTTTGGAACGCCCCGGTGGCCGCCACGACGAATCGTGCGTCGATGGTGCCCTGGGACGTCTCGGCACGGAAACCCAAGGCGCCTGGGCGCTTCCGCACCGACGTCACCTCGACGCCGGTGCGGATCGGGGCGTCGACCTTCGCGGCGTACGCCTCCAGGTAGCGGGCGACCTCGTCCTTGCCGGCGAATGCATCTGCGGGAAGGTCGAATTCGAGACCGGGAAAGCGGTCGTGCCATGCCGGCCCGTTGGCCACCAGCGAGTCCCATCGCCACGACCGCCACCGTTCGGCGATCCGGTCACGCTCCACCACGAGGTGCTCGACGCCCTGGGCGCCGAGGTGCTCGCTCATCGCGATCCCGGCCTGACCGGCGCCGACGACGAGCACCTCGATCTCTTCGCTCGACAACTTGACCTCCACTCGGCACGGACTCGGCGCATGCGGGGCACGGACTGGGGCACCGCTGCCGTTCCATGGTTGGCCGCGAGCCTGCATCTGTACAGCGCATAGATCCGATGTACGGCATCGAGGAAAGCGATGTACGCAGGTGGGACGGTCAGACGCCGGGCGGATTGGCGAACAGGTCGCGGCACAGTTCGGCGACCACGCTGGCCCGCCGCGTCGGTCGTGCCGCCACCGCGTCGAGCAGGATCACCGTGAGGGCAGGCGGATCACCGCTGATCGGGATCGCCGCCACGGCATGGCCGTCCAGCGCCGTCGACACCGCCGCCCGCAGGTTCAGCACGCAGTAGGCCAACCCGCGCCCCACCAGCGCGCGACAGGTCTCCACCGTCGTCGACCGGTATCGGATGTTCGGCGTGATGCCCGCGGCGGCGAAGACGCTCTGGAAGTACTCGCGGCTGTGCGGCAGGTCCAGCAACACCATGGGTTCGTCGGCGAGTTCGGCGAGATCCACCTGCGCCCGGCCCGCGAGGCGGTGCTCACCGGAGACCAGCACGTAGGGCGGCAGGCTGAACAGTGGCCACCGCTTGAGCCGCGGGTCGTCGACGAGGTCGTACCCGATGCCGAGTTCGAACGTACCGTTGGCGACACCCTCGGCCAGGTCGGCGAGGTCGACCTCGGTGGTCACCAACCGCAGCTTGGGCAGCGTCTGCGCGGCCACGGCCAGCAGCTCCGGCAGCAGGTAGGGAGCGACCACCTGGAAGCAACCGATCGACAGCGTGCCCGACAACGATGTGCCCAATCCCTGGGCGACGGCCCGCAGGTCCGCAGCCGAGGCCAGCAATTGCCGACTGGCGACCAGCAGTTCGCGGCCCGCCGGCGTCAGGCTGATGCCCCTGGCGTGGTGGCGGACCAGCAGCTGCACCGACAGCGCGGCCTCCAGATCCGCGAGGGCCGCCGACATCGCCGACTGCGACAGGTGCACCGCGGCCGCCGCCCGGGTGACGCTGCCGGCCTCGGCGACGGCGACGAAGTACTCCAGTTGCCGCAGCGTGTAATCCGACATCGCGCCTCCTCCTGCATCAGGAAAACTGATCCTAGGGTTCGGAAACACCGGCTGTACAGCTGCACTCGCGGTTGCGAGGGTAGGAGACGCCACCGGATCCGCCTCGAAGGAGAACACGTGACGACCACTGAACGGGCCCATCCGCAGACGCTCGACGAGTGGACGCGGGAGGCGGCGGCCGTGCGGCCCCGTAACGGAGTGTTCGTCGACGGCGGGTTCCACGACGCCCGATCCGGCGCCACCTTCGACTGCGTCAACCCTGCCACCGGTGCCTTCATCACCGCCGTGGCCTCCGGCGACGCCGCCGACGTCGACGCCGCAGTCCGTTCGGCGCGAACGACTTTCGAACGCGGCGAGTGGTCCCGCGCCGCGATCGCGGACCGCAAGCGGGTGCTGCTGCGCCTCGCGGAGCTGCTCGACGAGCACCGCGTCGAGCTGGCGCTGCTCGACTCGATGGACATGGGCAAACTGGTCACCGAGGCCTTCACGGTCGACGTCCCCTCGGCCGCAGGACTCTTCGCGTACTACGGCGAGGCGATCGACAAGATCAACGGCGAGATCGCCCCCACCGCACCGGGCAACCTCGCGCTCGTCACCCGCGAACCCCTGGGCGTCGTCGGCGCCGTGACGCCCTGGAACTTCCCGCTCGACCTCGCCGTCTGGAAGGTCGCGCCCGCCCTGGCCGCCGGAAACTCGGTGGTGCTCAAGCCCTCCGAACGCGCGCCGCTGTCGTCGCTACGACTGGCCGAACTGGCCATCGACGCGGGGCTGCCCCCCGGCGTGTTCAACGTGGTGCCGGGCTTCGGCCAGACCGCGGGCGCCGCGCTGGGCCGGCATCCGGGCGTCGACGTCCTGGCGTTCACCGGTTCCACCGCCACCGGCAAGCAGTTCCTGCGCTACGCCGCGGAGAACCTGGTACAGGCGTGGGTGGAGTGCGGCGGCAAGAGCCCCAACCTGGTGTTCGCCGACGCCGATCTGGACCGCGCCGTCGAGATGGCGTTGTTCGGCGCCTTCTACAACCAGGGTGCGGTGTGCTCCTCCAATTCCCGCCTGCTGGTACAGGACTCGATCGCCGAGACGTTCACGAGCCGGCTGGTGGACCGCGCGGCGGAGATGGTGCCCGGCAACCCACTCGATCCGGCCGCCACGCAGGGCGCCCTGGTCGACGCCGCCCACACCGACCACGTGCTGGGCTTCGTCGACCGGGCCCGCGCCCACGCCACCGTGCGCGTCGGGGGCCGGAGGGCGCACGACGGCTGTTTCGTCGAGCCCACCGTGGTCACCGGGCTCGATGCGGGCGCCGAGCTGGTCACCGACGAGGTGTTCGGCCCCGTGCTGGCCGTACAGACCTTCGCCGACCAGGACGAGGCCATCCGCATGGCCAACGACACCGTCTACGGGCTGGCGGCCTCGGTGTGGACCACCGACCTGCGCCGCGCACACACCGTGGCGGCGGCCCTGCGCGCGGGCACCGTGTCGGTCAACACCGTCGACGCGCTCAGCGCGCAGACCCCGTTCGGTGGCGTCAAGCAGTCGGGCTTCGGCCGCGACCTGTCGCTGCACGCCCTGGACAAGTACACCGCGCTCAAGACCACCTGGATCACGTTCTGAGGCAGGACCCCTCGCCGAGTGTGGGGGTTTTCGAATGCATCGCCCGCGGTGCCGAGAACCCCCACATTCGGCGTGTCAGACCCGGTGGGCCGCCGCATCCTCGGCGATGAGCACGCTGGCCCGCTCGGCGACCGTCATGATCGTGCCGACGGGGTTCACCGACGGGATCGTCGGAAACACCGAGGCGTCGACCACCCGCAGGGAATCGACCCCGCGCACGCGCAGTCGCTCGTCGAGCACGGCCATGGGGTCGTCGTCGGCGCCCATCCGACACGTACCGGACACGTGATAGACCGTCTGGTGCGTCGCGCGCAGCGGCGTCGACAACTCGTCGTCGGTCACCAGATCGGCGCCGGGGAACACCTCGCGACCGATCCAGTCCGCCATGGGCGGCGCCGCGGCGATGCGCCGCGCCGCTCGGATGCCGGCGATCAGCGTGGCCTCGTCGGCGCCGTCGGCGTCGGTGAAGTAGCGGTAGTCGATGCTCGGCGCGTCGTCGGCGTCGGCCGTCGTGATCCACACGCGGCCGCGGCTCTTGGGCTTGGAGACGTTGGGGGCGATCGAGACGATGCGCTCCGGCAGCGTCACGCCGTAGGTGACGGCGTGGTCGGCGACGGCGTCGACCGGGAAGTGCATCAGGACGTCGGGGCGGGCAGGGCCGCCGTCGTCGTCGAGCCGTACCGCGGCACCGGCGTCCCAGCCGGTCGCCCGCGTCACCGGGACGTCGCGCCGGGCCTCCCAGACGATCAGGCCCTCGGCGTGGTCCATCAGGTTCTCCCCCACCCCTGCCAGGGCAACCCGTACCGGCACGCCGGCCTCCTGGAGCACCGCGCGGGGACCGATCCCGGACAGCTGCAACAACTTCGGCGTGTCGATGGCGCCGCAGCACAGCACGACCTCGCGGGTCGCGCGCATCTCGGACTCGGCGTTCTCGCCGTCGCGGACCAGCACGCCGACCGCGGCACCGTCCTCGATGAGCACCCGCACGGCCCGAAGACCGTGGGCGACGCGGAGGTTGGGGCGCGTGCGCAGGGCCTCGTGCAGGTAGTGCACCGACGTCGACGACCTCAGGTGCGTCTGCGGCGTGTACCCGATCTCGAAGAAGCCCGTACCGGTACCCGTCGCCGCGAAGTCGGGGTCGGAGTTCCATGCCTGCCGGGCCGGCAGGTCGAGCGCTCGGCGCGCCGACTCGACGACGTCGGCCACGTAGGGGTTGCGGTCCTTGGCCGCGACGGGCGTGATGGGCGCGGCGATCCGGTCGTAGCAGGGATTCAGCGTCGCGGAGTCCCAGCCGCGCGCGCCCATCGCGACCCACTCGTCGAGGTCGGCGGGGAGCGGGCGCCACGTGATCATGGTGTTGGCCGTCGAACATCCGCCCAGGATGCGCATCCGGGCCTGCCGGATGTGCGAGTTGCCGCGCGCCTGTTCGACACTGCGGTAGTCGTAGTCGTACTCGCCCTCGAGCATCTCCGCCCACCGGCGGATGTCGAGGGCGCGGGGTTCGTCGGCGTCGGACGGACCCGGTTCCACGACCACCACGGAGACGTCGGGGTCCTCCGACAGGCGTGCCGCGACGATGCAGCCCGCCGTGCCGCCGCCGACGACGACGTAGTGCGGGGCCGTCATACGACGGTCTCCCGGGCGGGGGTCGTCGCCGGAGCGGCCTGCGCACGCATCTTGGGCCGCATCAACACGTAGTACAGCGGGCAGATGACGGCCAGTCCCACGATCCACGACACGTCGACCCCGCCGATGGCGGCGGCGATGAAGCCGGTGAACAGCGTGGTGGACAGGAACGGGATCTGCACGGCGATGCCCGCGAAGTAGCATCCGATGGCGATCCAGTTGAAGCGCCCGTACCGCCCGCCGTCGCGTTCGAACAGCGCGTCGATGTCGTAGTGGCCGTGGCGCAGCAGGTAGTAGTCCACCAGGTTGACCGCCGTCCATGGGATCAGCACGCACAGCAGCAAGGCCAGGAAGTTGGCGTAGTTCGCCAAGAAGTCCTCGGCACTGACCAGAGCCGGGACGAGCGCGACGACGAACAGCACGACCGAGACCACGGCCCGGCTGCCGGCACGCGGCTGCCATCGCGGGAACACGTTCTGTCCCACGGTGATGGTCGACAGCGTGCCGCAGTACAGGTTCATCGCGTTGGTCGCGGTGATGCCGATCGCGAAAATGGCGAACACCCCGGTGCTGACGCCGTGCGTGAGGGCCGAGAGGCCGTCGAGGGTGTCGTCGTCCGGTAGTGCCGCGCCCACCAGCACGCCCAGCAGCATCGGCAGCACCGAGCCCAGCACACAGCCCGAGTAGGTGCCCCAGAACGCCGCGCGCTGGCCGGTGTCCTTCGGCATGTAGCGCGTGTAGTCGGAAACGTATGGCGCGTAGGCGATCTGCCACAGCGCGGCCACCGAGAGCGTCGCCATGAAGCCGGCCCAGGTGAAGCCGTCGGTGTGCCACGTGCCGTCCGGAACGCCGTTCACGCCGACGATCCACACGAACGCGACGAGCAGCGCGCCGCCCGCCACCACGGACAGGATCGCGGTGACACGGTGGATCAGGCGGTAGCCCACCATGGTGGCCACCACGCTGATCACGCCGATGACCACGATCGCCCAGTTCGTCGGGAGCCCGGTGACCTTGGCCAGGGCCTGCCCGCCGAGCACGGCGTTGGACGCGAAGAAGCCCAGGTACATGAACACCACCAGGACGACCACCAGCAGGCTGCCGTACGACCCGAACTGGGCTCGCGTCTGCAGCATCTGCGGCACGCCCATCTGCGGGCCCTGCGCGGCGTGCAGTGCCATGACCACCGCGCCGACGACGTTGCCCAACAGCACCGAGGCGACGCCCGCCCACAGGGGAAGACCGAACACCGTCGTCGACAGCGCGCCGGTGATGATGGTCAACAGCATGATGTTCGAGCCGAACCACACGGTGAACAGGTCACGGGCGCGGCCGTGACGCTCGTCCACCGGGATGTGTTCGATGGTCCGGCGTTCGACGGTTCCCGCACCCGGCAATTCCCCGCCCGGTACGGCTCCACCTGGGACAGCGGCGTTCATGGCTACCCGCTTTCACGATCGTGCTTGCACGCGGGGTGTCCGCGGTCACTCGAGTATTGGCGTCCGGCTAAGCCGGATAAATCACGAAGAATCTCAGGACTACATCGATTTTGGCGATCCAGTGGTCACCGCCGCGTCGACCGGCATCGCCGCAGCGTGGCGCCCCTCGAGGCGCAGTGGGCGCGCCGCCAGGTAGCCGACGATGCCGAGGACCGCCAGCGCGGCCAGCGTGCCGAGGGTGAACACCTCGAACACCACGGTGCTGACCCCCCAGGTCTCCTCGAAGTCGTAGGGCAGCCCGAACAGTGCGTCGAGGGTGCCGGGGAACACCGCCACCCAGCTGCCCAGCGCCACCCAGCCGAAACACACCGCACCGAGCACGCGGAACCCCCTGTCGGACACGGGCACCCGGAACGGTCGCACGACGTCGGGGAACGCCGTGCGCAACCGGACGGCCGCGGGGATCGAGATCAGGTAGCTCAGCAGGAACGTCGACACCGAGATCGAGAGCACGACCCCGAACACCGCCGCCGCGGATCCGCTGACCTGCATGGCCGCCAGCATGAACACCGTGCCCACCACACCCGAGAGCAGGTTGACCCGGACGGGGGTGCCCAGCTTCGGGTGGAAGCGCCCGAAGAAGCCCCGGAAGAACGCTCCGTCGGCAGCCGCCATCGCCTGCATGCGATCGCTGATGATCATCCACGCCGACCCCTGCGTCATGAGCACGAGGGCGAAGACGATGCCGGTCAGCGTCAGCATGAACGGCGCGGCCGAACCGTATACGCCGTACACGGTGGCGACGGCCTCCATGAGTCCGCCGATGCCCGTGATCTGCTCGGCCGGCACCACGAGGAGGATCGCCGCGATCGGGAGCAGGTAGGCGGCCGCCGCGATCGCCGCGGACCGGGCGATCGCGACGGGCACGTCGCGGGCCGGCTTCTTCATCTCCTCGGCGGCGCTGTTGCCCGATTCGAAGCCCAGGTAGGAGAACAGCAGCAGCGGCGTGACGCCCAGCAGACCGGCCAGCGTCGGCGAGAAGTCACTCGCGGTCAACCCGGCGAAACCGTGGCGCGCGGCGTAGATGCCCGCGGTCACGATGAAGCTGGCCAGGAACAGGATCTTCATGATGGCGCCGAGGTTGGGGATCCACTTGCCGTGCTTGAGGCTGACGACGGCCGCCAGCACCGTGAGCCAGATGAACACCACCTTGAACGCGTAGTCGGTGCCCGAGCCGTGTTCGAACGGCGTGACGTACTGGCTCCAAACCTCCGCGGCGATGAAGGTGCACGACCCGCCGACCCAGACCGGCTGCGTCACCCACGTCAGCAGGGCCGCGATGGCGGCCACCGGTCTGCCGAACGCGCGCCGCACCCAGACGTACACACCGCCCTCGTCGGTGAAGGTGCTGCCGATCTCGGCGAAGATCAGTCCGTAGGGCACCAGGAACGTCACCGCGAGGACGAGGGCCCACGTGAACGTCTGACCGCCGAAACTGGACACCTGGCCCAGCACTTCGATCGACACCACCGCGGCGACGATGAGGAAGATGACGTCGAGCCGACCCAGCGACTTCTGCAGGTGCTGGGTCTCGCTGGCGGCCCGCGCGGTTCGTTCGTTCGCGCTGACTTCGATTGGCTTGTCTGCGGCCATCTTTCATGCCTTTGCTGTCGGGTGGTCGGGACGCTGATCTGCTCCCGCGAGATAAGACACTGAGGCCCGGGTGCGGTGAAGTAAAGACGTCTTTTCCCACCTAGGAGATCGAATTCATCGATACCGCATCGGATCCGAATTCCGTTGTCGGACATGATGATGGACCCGTAGCCGCGTGCGGCTACGGGTCCATCTCCTCGAGGGTCAGCGCACGTGCGGGGCCACGTCGGAGAGCACGTCGTCGAGCACGCGGCGCACCCGGTCCACCAGATCGTCGATGTCGGATCGGGTGAACACCAGCGGCGGGGAGAACTGCACCAGGGGCGTACCTTCGTGATCGACCGCGGTGCGGCACAGGACGCCTGCGGCCATCAGCGCCGGCGCCAGGATGGTCTGCACGAAGTCGGTGGCCGCCGGCTCCGCGAGCCAGGCACGGCGCTCCTTGTCGGTCACCAGCTCCAGCGAGTAGTGATAGCCCAGACCGCGCACGTCTCCGACGAGGCGATGGTCTGCCAAGGTGTCCAACCGAGACCGGAAGTGGGCCTCGTTGCGGGTGACGTTGCCCAGCACGTCTTCTCGCTCCATGATCGCGATGTTCGCCAGGGCCGCCGCGCACGCCGCCGGATGCCCGCCGAAGGTCAGCCCGTGCAGGTACATGCCGTCGGGTCCGCCGTTGACGGTGTCCAGGATCGCGCTGGTGGTGATCATCCCGCCCAACGGCGCGTGGGCCGACGACACCCCCTTGGCGAAGGTGATGACGTCGGGCCGGACGTCGAAGCGCGTCGACCCGAACCACTCCCCCAACCTGCCGAAGCCACAGATCACCTCGTCGGCGACCAGCACGATGCCGTAGCGGTCGCACAGTTCGCGGACCCCGCGGTGATAACCCGCGGGCGGCACCAGGGAGCCGCCGGCGTTCTGCAGCGGTTCCAGGAAGATCCCGGCCACGGTGTCGGGCCCCTCCTGCACGATCAAGGTCTCGATCTCGTGCAGGAGCAGCTCGGTGAACTGCTGCTCGGTCTCAGCGGCGGGGCGCCGGTAGCGCTTGCTGTTGGAGATGTGCCGCACCCCGTACATCAGCGGCTCGAACTGCTTGCGCAGGTTGGTCATTCCGTTCAGCGACAGTGCGGCGTGCGACGTGCCGTGGTAGGCGGCGCGACGTGACAGGAACTTGATCCGGCCGTAATCGCCGCGCGCCTGGTGGTACTGCCGGATGAGCTTGACCGCGGCTTCGTTGGACTCACCGCCGCCGGAGGTGAAGTACACGCGGTCCAGTCCGGGAGGGGCCAGTTCGGCGATCTTGGCGGCCAACCTCACCGCGGGCGGGTGGGCCACGCCCCAATTGGTGTAGTACGGCAGCTCGGCGAGTTGATCGCGGACCGCCTCGCCGATCTCGGCGCCGAAGCCGTAACCCACGTTGACGCAGAACAATCCGGCCAGCGCGTCGACGTACTCGCGGCCGTCGGCGTCCCACAGATGGCTGCCCGCGCCGCGCACCATCACCGGCGGCGGGGTGTCGGAGGTGTAGGCGGTTCCCGGCGTGAAGCTCATCACCAGGTGGCGCTGCGCCAGGCGTCCGAGGTCGGCCCCCGTCGTGGACGGCGCTGCGGGGTCGCGCGTGGGATTCTCGGTGGGGTTCTCGATGGTGTCGGTCATGTCGGGTGTCGTCCTCTCTGGTGGTGATTCAGGGTCGGAGTTCGCGTGCGACGTCGTCGACGATCGCGCGTTGGTAGTCGACGACGCGCGCCGTCGGCTGCTGGGCGATGAAGGTGTCCTCGAACGGGTCGACCACCGCGGTGCGGATCCCGGCCAGCGTCTCGACGATCGCCAAACCGCAGAAGGGCACCGCGGATTCGGCGTAGCCGCCCTCGTGCACGGCGACGACGCGGCCGTCACACGTGCGGTCGGCGACGTCCATCACCAGCCGCGTCATCTCCCGGTAGGACCCCGAGTACAGCAGCTGCCGCGCCAGCGGGTCGACGGCGTTGGCATCGAGGCCGCTGGCCACGATGATCAGGTCCGGGTCGAACGCCTCCAGGGCGGGCACCACGATCTGACGCATGGCGTGCAGGTGGGTCTCGTGTCCCGATCCCGGGGGCAGCGGCACGTTGAGGTTGAACCCCAGGCCGCGGCCCACCCCGCGTTCGCTCGTGGCACCGCTGTCGACGGGGAAGCAGTTCTCCTGGTGCAGTGAGATCGTCAGCACGTCGTCGCGGTCGTAGAAGACGTGCTGGGTGCCGTTGCCGTGGTGGACGTCCCAGTCGAGTACCGCCACCTTGCCGAGGCCTCGCCGCGCCTTGGCCGCTTCGATCGCGATGGCGATGTTGGCCAGCAGGCAGAAGCCGAGACCCTGGTCGGGCAGGCAGTGGTGGCCGGGAGGGCGGGACAGCGCGTAGGCGTTGCGGCACGCCCCGTCGAGGACGTCGAGCACCGCGCGGGTGGCCAGCCCGGCGGACAGCGCCGCGATCTCGAAGCCGCCGTGGGAGAACACCGCCTCGGGGCCCATCGTGCCGCCGGAACCGGCGCTCAGTTCCCGGAAGCGCTCGACGTACGGGAGCGGGTGCACGCGCAGGATGTCCTCGAGCGGCGCCGGTTCGGCGCTGGCGACGGCGAGCCGGGCGGTCAGGCCGGACACGTCGAGCAGCGCCTTGAACCGGCGCTTCGACTCGGGCGATTCGGGTGCCCCGCCGGCGGCCATCGGCTGCAACCAACCGCCTACCGGGAGGAACAGCACCGCCTCACCCGCGCTGTGCCAGAGGCAGCGCTCGTCGTGGTAGAAGCCCGTCGGGGCGATCCGATCGCCGTCACGTTCCACCGTCACCGTCACGTTCCTCACATTCTCTGCGCTTAAGCGCAAAGAATGCACCCGCAACGGAGCGGCGTCAACCCCACCGGGGCGCTACGGGCGCATGAACGCGGGTCGAGTCAGAGATCGGCGCCGGTGACGGCGCGGGCGTAGCTGCGCAACAGGTCTTCGGCACCGGCGCCGGTGAGCGAGGAATTGCCCCCGTTGAGGTGCATGCCGAACGCGTCCTCCAGCGCCACGAAGTTCTGCGCGATCGCGAGCACGGGCTCGCCGAGCGTGAAGTCGCCCGTCGCACGACCGGCTTCGAGCACCGCGACGTAGAGCGACACCTCGCGGTCGAACAGCAGGGTCAGCAGCGTCCCGTGCGCCGGATCGCGACCCGCGTTGACGGCCAGTTCGAACAGGGCCCGATTGAGCCGGTCGTCGCCACCCGCGGGCAGGCCGGTCGCGATGAGGTTGGCCAGTCGGTCGATGGGCCGATCCAGCTTGTTGATCGCCTCGAGCCGCTGCCAGTAGTAGCGGTCGACGGCGGTGCGATAGACCTCGTCGATCAGCTCGGCCATGTCCGGGTAGTAGTACGCCACCAGGCGCGGCGAGATGTCGGCGGCCTCGGCGACGTCCTTGACGCGGACCGCGCCGACGCCGCGCAGGGCGATGACGTCGATGGCGGCGGCGACCAGTTGCCCACGACGCGCGTCCTGGTTGCGCACCCGCGCCATCCCGTGCCCCTCTCGCCGTCCGACCGCTTCGAGCGTACGACACCGGCCGCCGGCGCCTCATGGCTCCGTTGTTTGCGCTCGACCGCAAAGTCGGATGACGTGGGGGGACGCCGATTGTCCCGCGGGCCGCCCGGTGGGGTAGAGTCGCCGCCGTGATCGACGGCATGCGCGCCTATTGGCGCTTTATCTCGGCTCCGGGTGAGCCGTTGATGAAGCGTCGCACCGCCTGACGCGATCAGCACCCGGAGCCCGAGCAGTGACCATTCGGTCGCTGCTTTCGTCATGTCAGGGCTCGACATCGTCTCGCGCGGGTCCTGAACCTCAACCAGGAAGCCGCGACGTCATGACCCTCATCAGCGATACCCCCTCGACTACGAGCAGTGACACCACGAGCAGTGACACCAGCACCTCCGATCGGCGCATCGTGTCGTCGCGATCGCTGCCCGCGCCCGAGCGCATCCTCGCCGAGTTGCCCCTGAGCCATCGGCTCGCCGAGTCGGTGCAGGCCCACCGCGACGAGATCGCCGAGATCCTCGCGGGGCGCGACGATCGTCTGCTGGTGGTGGTCGGTCCGTGCTCGGTGCACGATCCGGTGGCCGCCATCGACTACGCCCGTCGCCTGGCACCGCTGGCGCAGCGCCACGCCGCCCGCCTCAAGGTCGTGATGCGCGTGTACTTCGAGAAGCCGCGTACCACCGTCGGATGGAAGGGCCTGATCAACGACCCCGGCATGGACGGCAGCTTCGACATCGAACGTGGGCTGCGCACCGCCCGGTCGCTGCTGCTCGACATCAACACCCTCGGGCTGGCCGTCGGGTGTGAGTTCCTGGAACCCACCAGCCCCCAGTACATCGCCGACACCGTCGCCTGGGGCGCCATCGGCGCGCGTACCACCGAGTCGCAGATCCATCGTCAGCTGGCGTCGGGTCTGTCGATGCCGGTGGGCTTCAAGAACGGCACCGACGGCAACGTCGGCGTGGCCGTCGACGGCGTGAAGGCGGCTGCGGCACAACACGTCTTCTTCGGCATCGACGACTTCGGTCGCGGCGCCATCGTGGAGACGGCGGGCAACCCGGACTGTCACGTGATCCTGCGCGGCGGATCGGCGGGTCCGAACTTCGGCACGGCGGAGGTGGCAGCGGCCTGCGCGACGCTCGCCGCCGCCGGGCTCCCCGACAACGTCATGATCGACTGCTCGCACGCCAACTCCGGCAAGGACCACGTGCGCCAGGCCGGCGTCGCCCTCGAACTCGCCGACCGCATCGCCGCGGGCGAGACCGGGATCAGCGGCCTGATGCTGGAGAGCTTCCTGGTCGCCGGGGCGCAGTCGCTGGGCGGCGACCTGGTCTACGGGCAGTCGGTGACCGACGCGTGCATGGACTTCGGCGCCACGGCCGACATCATGGAACGGCTAGCCAAGGCCCGCTGACGGCGCCCACAATGCGCCGGCGACGCGTTCGGCCGTGCGGATGCCGGCGCCGAGGTCGATGGTGGCAAGCAGTAACTCGGCGTCGGCGGCCGCGCCGACGCGGGGAGCCTGCGCGGCGACCGCGCCGTCGGGCGCGATGATCCGGCTCTTGCCCAGCAACTGCCCGCCGCACTGGTTCGCCATCACCCACCATTGCCCGTTGGCCAGCGCGTTGGCGGGATAGAGGACGTCCCACCAGGATTCGGTCTCGACCTCGTAGGCGCAGGGCGCCACGACGACGCGCGCGCCGAGATCGTGCAACCGGCGCGCGTAGCTCGGGTGGTCGCCGTCGAAGCACGTGGCGAGGCCGACGGTGCCGATCCCGTCGACGTCGACCGTGGTGGCGCGCTCCCCCGCGCGGAACACCCGATGCTCCCCGAGCGGGGTGTAGAGGTACACCTTGCGGTGCGCCGCGACGAGCCGGCCGTCGGGGGCGTGGACGACGGCCGTGTTGTAGAGGGCAGCATCCTCGTGGGCATCCCCGTGGGCATCCCCGTGGGCACCGTCACGGGCACTGCCGGCCCGCTCGGGGACCGTACCGGCGAACAGCCACACGGCGTGTTCCCGGGCCGCTTCGGCCAGCGCCCGGCCCCGCGGGCCGTCGAGTGGTTCCGCGGCCGCCCGCGCGTCCTGCGCGACGGTCCTCGGGTCGTAACCGCAGGGCCACAGCTCGGGGAGCACGACGAGGCCCGCGCCGCGGGCGGCGAGTTCGGCCACGTACCGCAGGGCGTCGTCGAGGTTGCGCTGCGGATCGCCGCACCGCGCCTGCCACTGCGCGATGCCGATGGTCACGGTGTCCGACACGGCCGCCAGTATCCGCCGCGGCACGGCGCGGGCAAAGCGCGCTTCTCCGATGCCGGAGTGCGATTCCTCCGATGCAGGGCCACGCCCGCCACCAGCCGTGACGCCCGCCGGGGCCCCGAGGAGATATCGTCGTCACGTCATGCAACCGCCGCACGTTCCCGGCCTCAGCGCGACCGGTACGGAGGACGTGCCGCGATCGCGCGGGCCCCGTCACCGCCTGCCGCCACCGGCCCGGCGGCGTCGCCTGCTGACCGCGGGACGGACGGCCGTGGCCGTCGTCGCCACCGCCGTCGTCGCGGCGACCGGGGTGGGCTGGCAGGGTTATCACGACCTGGCCGGTGGCATCACCACGTCGCAGGCCCTCATCGGGGCGCCGGTCTCCACCGGTGACGACCAGAACATCCTGATCATGGGCTTGGACAGCCGGCTGGACCAGCATGGCAACCCGCTGCCGCAGGAGATGTACGACGCCCTGCACGCCGGCGACGAGACCGTCGGCGGTTACAACGCCAACGTGCTCATCGTGCTGCACATCCCCGGCGGCGACGGTCCCATCACCGCGGTCTCGATCCCCCGCGACGATTACGTCACGCTGCCGGGGTGCCCCAGCGGCGAGTGCCAGGGCAAGGTGAAGCAGGCCTACGGGCTGGCCTACCAGCAGGCCATGGACGACATGGCCAATCGCACCTCCGGCACCGGTTCCGGCCAAGGTTCCGGCACCGGATCCGGCGCCGGTGCCGGCGCAGGTTCCGATGCGACCGGCCCCGAGTCCACCGCCGACGAGCAAGCCGCCCGCGAGGCCGGCCGCAAGGCGCAGATCGCGACCGTGCACCATCTGCTCGACGTGCCCATCGACCACTTCATCGAGGTCACGCTCGGGGCGTTCTTCCAGATCGCCGCCGTGGTGCAACCCATCACCGTGTGCCTCAACGCCGATACCCGCGACGACTTCTCGGGTGCCGACTTCCACCGCGGCGTCCAGCAGATCGACGCCGCTCAGGCCATGGCGTTCGTGCGGCAGCGCCGCGACGTCAACGACGCGTTGTTCACCGACCTCGATCGCACCCGCAGGCAGCAGGCGTTCATCGTGTCCCTGGTGTCCGCCATGCGCGACGGCGGCGCACTGTCGAGCCCCGCCGCGCTGCGCAACCTCGCCGACGTCGCCAAGCAGAACGTCGCGGTCGACGCCGGCCTGAACCTGGTGCACTTCGTCGACCAGGCGTCGTCGTTCGCAGGCCGCAAGATGTCGCTGTACACGTTGCCCATCGGCGAATTCGGCCAGGACCCGCTGGGGCAGGACGTCAACATCATCGACGTCCCGACGATCCGGGCCATCGTCCACGACCTGTTCACCACCGGGACGGCCACGTCGTCGACCGCTCCCGCACCACCCCCGCCGTCGGCCGAACCGGCGATCGTGGACGTGGTCAACGCGACCACGCACGCGGGACTGGCCACGTCGGTCTCCGACGACCTCGCCAAGCACGGCTTCATCCGCGGCGAGGTGAGCACCGGTCAGATCCTCGCCGAGGCCACCACGATCCAGTACGGACCTGGCGCCGAGCACGCCGCCACCGCGGTCGCCGACCGGCTGGACCTTCCGGTGACCGCCGCAGCCTCCGAGACGATCCCGGTCAACACCGTGCAGGTGACGCTCGGGGCCGACTTCCCCGCCGCCGACTTCCCGGCCGACGGCGCCACGACGTCGCCGCGCGCGCCGGTGGAGACCCCGGCACCCGTCGACGCCACCGCGGCAGGCGCCAACGCACCCGCCCCGACCGACCTCACGGCGATGTCGGCGGCCGGCATCCCCTGCGTCCGCTGAGATCTACCTCAGCAGGCCGCGCACCACGTCGGCCAGGGCGACGCCGAGGTCGTGATTGTTCTGCTCGGTGAAGTGAACGCCGTCGACGCCGTCGGTGGCGATCACCGAACCGGCGTCGAAGAACGGCACGCCGACGAAGTCCGCCATCGCGCCGTAGACGCGGGCCAGCTCGGAGGTCTTCTCGCGAGCGCCCTCGAAGATCAATTGGAACCACGGATGCGGCAGGGCCGCGACGGGCGGCGGTGCCACGACGAGTACCTGGGGCGCCGGGTACGTGGTGCCCACGCCGCCGGCACTGGTGAGCACCTGAGTCACCAGCACCGACATGCCCAGGGCCACGTCCAGCGGCGTCCGCCGCAGGTAGGCCTTGGTGTCGTTGGTGCCCAACATCAGGATCACCAGATCGAGTGGAAGCTGGCTGGCCAGACACGCGGGCAGGTACGCCGACCCGTTCAGCCGGGGGTCGGTGGGGTCGTCGGCCGTGGTGGTGCGGGCCGACAGGCCTTCCTCGATGACGACGTGCCCCGGTCCGAGTTGGTCGGCCAGCACGCCCGTCCAGCGCTGCTCACGCGAAAACCGTTGTGTCGGAGCGCCTTCGGCGACGGTTATCCAGCCCCAGGTGAGCGAGTCG
Organism: Mycobacterium sp. DHQP2018-32-09; assembly: GCF_058148405.1. NCBI lineage: Bacteria > Bacillati > Actinomycetota > Actinomycetes > Mycobacteriales > Mycobacteriaceae > Mycobacterium > Mycobacterium sp. DHQP2018-32-09. The sequence goes on from NZ_JBYVYK010000004.1 coordinate 67,117, forward strand.
CCGTAACAGAGGATGCGCCTGTCGGCCACGGTGGGCTCCCATCGGATCGAGCCGCCCGCGTCACCCGGGCGGGTCCGCCTCCACCGTACGCAGCCGGTGCCCTACTTCGGGTGGTTGCCGGGCAGGTTGCCCGGGGCGGGCGTGGGAAGACCCGGTGCGGTGACGTCGGGGGTGAAGAGGTTGCCGCCGGTGGGGTTGATGCTCTTCTCGGTGGGCGACGGGGCGGGTGCCGACGACGGCGCCGTGGTCGTCGTGGTGGTGGTCGTGGTGGTGGTCGTCGTGGGCTCGTTGCCGCCGCCCCCGCTGGAGCAGGCCATCAGAGCCGTCGAGATCGACGCCACCAGAAGCAGTCCGCCGGCTGCACGCTTGCGCTGCACCGCATTCATCATCGACATCCCTTTCTCGGAGCCGGCCCCCTCACAGATCCAGCCGGCCCGTGAAGTCTAGAACCACCGGGTCCACTCTGCGTCGTCTGCCATCGTCTTGCCCGCCGGCTCAGGTGACGGCGGCCAGCGTCGCGTGCACGGCGTCGGCGACGGCCGTCCGCGCGGACGCCAGGTAACCCCGCGGGTCGACGGCGGCGGCGTCGCCGGACAGGTACGCCCGCACCGCGGCGGTGAAGCGGACGTTCAGCAGCGTGCCGACGTTGATCTTGGTCATGCCTGCGGCGATGGCGCGGCGCAGGTCCGCGTCCGCCACGCCCGACGATCCGTGCAGCACCAGTGGCACCCCGACCGCGTCCCGCAGCCTGCCGATCAGCTCGAAGTCGAGGCTCGCGGTGCGCGACTGCATGGCGTGGGTGCTGCCGACCGCCACGGCGAGCGCGTCGACACCGGTGGCGGCGACGAAGGCGGCGGCCTGGGCCGGATCGGTCCTGACCCCTGGCGCGTGGGCGCCACCCTTGCCCCCGACCTCACCCAATTCGGCTTCCACGAACAGGTTTTGGGCTCGGGCCCAGTCGGCGGCGGCCCGGGTCGCAGCGACGTTCGCGTCGTAGTCGAGGCGTGAGGCGTCGAACATCACCGAGCTGGCGCCTGCCTCGGCGCAGCGGAACAGCAGGGCGTCGTCTTCCACGTGGTCGAGATGCACCGAGACGTCGACGGCGGCCTCGGCGGCGACCGCGGCGGCCGCGGTGGCGATGGGCCGCACCGCGCCGCCGTGGAACTTCACGGCGTTCTCGCTGATCTGCAGGATGACCGGGCGTCCGGCGCGCTCGGCGCCGGAGACGATGCCCTCGGCGTGCTCGAGGCTGATGACGTTGAACGCCAACAGCCCGGCGCCGCCCCGGTGGGCGGCGCCGACGAGGTCGGCGGTGGTCGCGAGCGGCATGCGTGATCCCCCTGTGCGGCTTGACGGCGGTGTCGCTTGACAGCATTCCAACGAAACGCAACCCTATCCATGGAAATCCAACCAGACAAACGTCTCCCCGAAGGGTCCCCATGGCCACCACGCTCTACGTCGGGGTCGACGTCGGCACGACCACCAGCAAGGCCGTGGCGTTCGACGACACCGGAGCCCCGGTGGGTACGGGCAGTGCCCGGACACCGTGGCGTGTCGTGCCGACGGGTGCCGAACTCGACGCGCACGCCCTGCTGGCCGCCGTCCGCACCGCCATCGCCGCCGCCCTGGCGGCGAGCCCGCCCGGGCCTGTCGGTGGCCTGGGCGTCACCGGAATGGCCGAGGCCGGCGTGCTGCTCGACGGGCGCGGCCAGGCCCTGGCCCCGGTGGTCGCATGGCATGACACCCGCGATGGCGCCGAACTGACCGACCTCGTCGAAACCGTTGGGGCGCAAGCATTCTCGGCGAACACCGGACTACCCGCCCGGCAGCAGTGGTCGCTGACCAAGCACCGCTGGTTGCTCGCCAACGTGCCCGAGTCCCGACGCGCGGTCCGCAGACTCAACGTGCCCGAGTGGATCGTGCGCGGCCTCGGCGGCGACGAGGCCACCGAGCAGTCGCTGGCGTCGCGCACCGGGTGGCTGCGCCTCGCCGAGCGCGACTGGTGGGCCGACGCCCTCGCGTGGTCGGGCGCCGCTGAATCGCTCATGCCGCCGCTCGTCACCGCGGGCACGCCGCTGGGACGCGCCGACGACGAGATCCCCCGGCTCGGGGGCGCCGTGCTGACGGTCGCCGGCCACGACCACCAGGTCGCCGTCATCGGCTCGGGGGCCGCCGGCCCCGGCGACGAACTCGACTCGTGCGGCACGGCCGAGGCGCTGGTGCGCACCATCGCGCCCGGATTGGCCCCGGACGCCGTCGCCGCACTCGCCGCGGCGGGCATCACCACCGGCTGGCACGCCGCCGCACGTCAGTGGTGCCTGCTCGGAGCCACCCAGGGCGGGCTCGCCCTGGGACGCGTGCTGGCACTACTCGGCAAGGACCGCGACGACGTCGAGGCCCTCGACGCGCAGGCGTTGACGCTGGCCGAGCCGGGGCTGCGCGTCGTGGCGCCGCCCTTCGGCACGCTCGACGTCGTCGGCGTCACCGACGGTGCCGGGCCCGCCCAGCTGTGGCGGGCCGCGCTGGAGACCGTCAACCAGCAGGCCGCCGAGATCCACGACGCCATGACGGCCGTCAGCGGGAAGCACCGCAGGCTGGTGGTCACGGGCGGCTGGTCGCGCAGTCGCGGCTTCCTGGAGGTGAAGCGCCGCAGGCTGGGCGAGTTGGTCACGATCGACGTCGACGAGGCGGGGGCCCGCGGCGCCGCCATGCTGGCCGCGCAGGCGGCGGGCGCTCGGATGCCCGCGTGACCGCCGATCCCGGCGCGCAGCGCACCCCCTACGCCGACGAGCGTCGCGCGCGCATCCTCGCCGAGCTGACCGACGCCGGCCGGGTCGACGCCGTGCGCCTGGCGGCGGCCCTCGGCGTCACGAACGAGACCATCCGCAAAGACCTGATCGCGCTGGAGGCCCAGGGCCTGCTGCGTCGGGTCCACGGCGGCGCCGTGCCGCTGCGGGCGCTGGCCTTCGAGCCCGCGGTGACCAGCCGGACCGAGTTCGCGACCGAGAAGGCCGCCATCGCGCGGGCCGCGCTCGCCCACGTGCCCGCCGACGGTGCGGTGCTCGTCGACGCGGGCTCCACCACCGCCAAGCTGGTCGACGTCTTCCCCGGCGATCGCGACCTGACGGTCTACACCAACACCCTGCCGATGGCGATGACGCTGCTGACGCGCCCCCGACTCACGGTGTTCACCCTCGGCGGTCGGGTGCGCACCACCACCTTCGCGGAGGTCGACGACTGGGCGCTGCGGGCGCTCGCCGAGATCAACGTCGACGTGGCCTTCCTCGGTACCAACGGCATCTCGATCGAACGCGGCCTGACCACGCCCGATCCGGCCGAGGCGGCGGTGAAGCGCGCGATGTGCGCGTGTGCGGCCAAGCGCGTCCTGCTCGCCGACCACCGCAAGTACGGGGTGGTCCACGGCACCAAGCACGCGGACCTGACCGACGTCGACGTCTGGATCACCGACGGTGGCCTGCCCGGCGACGAGCGGTCACGGCTGCGCGACCTCGGCGTCGAGGTGCAGGCGACGTGATCGTCACCGTCACGCCCAACCCCAGCGTCGACCGCACCGTCGTCCTCGACGAAGTACGCCTCGGCGAGGTGAACCGGGGTCGACGCAGCTGGAGCGAACCGAGCGGCAAGGGCGTCAACGTCGCCCTCGCCCTGCACGCCTTCGGTCGTCCCGTGCGCGCCGTCCTGCCCGCGGGCGGCCACGTCGGTGCGCTGCTGCGACGGCTGCTGGCCGAGCGTGGCCTGGCCGTCGACGTCGTGCCCATCGCCGGCGAGGTACGCAGCAACGTCAGCCTGGCCGAACCCGACGGCACCGTCACGAAGATCAACGAGGCGGGGCCCGCGCTGACCGACGACGAGGCACGTCACCTCCTGGACGCCGCGACCGCCGCCGTCGTCGATGCCGCATGGCTGGTCGGCGCAGGCAGCCTGCCCTCCGGGCTGCCGGCGTCCTGGTACGCGGAGCTGGTCGACGCCGGCCGCAGGCACGGCGCGCGCGTGGCCGTGGACTCGTCGGGCGCCGCGCTCGCCGAGGCGCTGGCGGCGGGCCCCGACCTGGTCAAGCCGAACGCCGACGAGCTGGCCGAGCTGACGGGCACCGCGGCGCGCACGATCGGCGACGTCGTCGCCGCGGCCGAGACGCTGCGACGCCGGGGTGCGGGCGCGGTGTTGGCAAGCCTGGGCGCCGACGGTGCGGTGCTGGTCGACGCGGACGGGGTGCTGTGGGGTCGGGCCCCGGTGACCGACGTGGTGAGCACCGTCGGCGCGGGCGACGCGATGCTGGCCGGATTCCTCAGTGTCGCGGGCGACCGCGCGCAGCGCCTGTCGGCGGCGCTGCGATGGGGGGCCGCCGCGGTGCGCCAGGAAGGAACCCTGTTGTCGGACAAGGCGTTCGACGAACCGTGCGAAGTGATCACCAGCGCCGCACCCGATCTCGCGTGGCCGCTGCGCGTTGACGTCAGCGCGCGTTGAGGATGCCGCCGAACAGGCTCCACACGCTCTGGCTGACCGACCTCGGGACGTGGTCGGGGTCCATCAGGTCGTTCTCCGCCAGCGGGCTGGCCTCTGCCGACACCATGTACTCGGTGAAGCGGCGCAAGGACCGGCCGGCTCCCCGCAGGGCCTCGACCGCGGCCAGGAACGACCCGCGCTCGGCCATCGCGGCGCGGAACTCCTCGACGGACACCCCGAGGTGCTCGGAGATCAAACCGTCACGCACCCGGGCGATCTCGGTCGCGACGGCGGCGTCGTCGACCTGGTCGCGGGCCTCCAGCGCCACGTCGCACTCGCTGTCGAAACCCTGCGACCGGTTGTTCAGGTTGGACGAGCCGATGCGCAGCAGCCGGTCGTCGGCCACGACCACCTTCGAGTGGACGTACACCGGCGTGCCGCCGGCGGCGACCGGCCAGTAGACGCCGAGACGGCCATGCGCGTCGGCCGCCCAGAGCGCGGTGACGAGACGTTGCCGGGCGCTGTCCATCGACTGCCGCTCCAGCGGGCTCTCCGAACTGCGGGGCAGCACGATCACCACTTCGGGGCCCTCGGGCTCCCGCAGCCGGGCAGCGACGGCCTCGGCCAACCGCCGGGCCGCCAGGTACTGGTTCTCCAGGTAGATCACGTCGCGGGCGGCGGCGATCGCGGCCAGGTTCAGCGCTTCGATCTCGCGCACCTCGGCCCGCTTGGGCAGTTCGGGCAGCGTGCGCGCCACGCCGATCGCGACGCGGCGCAACGAGGGCTCGAGGCGGCGCGGCCACGTCCCCTGCCGGTTCTCCAGGGGTTCGAGTGACTCACCGGTGGCCGTCCACCAGCGATCCCGCGCCACGGCGGCCAACGCCTCGGCGGCCGCGCCGTCGACGGCCAGGGCCACCTCGTGCCGCGGCCCGTACGGCGTGCCGAGGGACTGCCGCCGCTGGTCGCGGCTGGCGTGCACGCTGGTGTCCCACCGGTCCAGCGTGAGGTCGATGCCGCCGCAGAACGCGACGGAATCGTCGATCACCACCAGCTTCTGGTGATGGACCGCGCCCAGGGGGTGGGCACCGTCGACCTCGAGGTGCAGGCGCTTGGCGCTGAGCCGGTTCAGCACGTTGACCGGGGTGAGACCGAACCACATGCCGTCGAACGCGGGCAGCAGCCGCAGGTTGGACTTGAGGAGATAGATGTCGAGTTCGGGCCGTTGCCACAGCATCCACTGCAGCAGGGCGCCCAGGTAGTTGGGCCCCGCCAGGGTGCGACCGCCGCGCTCCATCGCCGTGCGGGAGTCGAAGTCCCAGCCGATCAGCAGGATGCGGCGTTCCGCGCGCAGCATGGCGGCCTTGACGAACAGGAGGTAGTCGGCCCCGTCGACGATGGTGGCGAACCGGTCGGCGACCGCGATGTCGCTGCACGTGCGACCCGGCACCAGGACGGGGCCGGCCTCGGGATCGGCGACGGGATCGGCGACGAGATCACGGACGGGGCCGGCGACGGGGTCGTCCGACGTCGCACGGTCGGGGCCTGCGCCAGGCATGGAGCGTGTCTACCACAGCGTCCGGGCGGGCGGAGCAGACACGAGACCGACGACACGTAGCGGAAATCGTGCACAAGCCGCCCCGGTGCGCCACCAGCGCGACTACGGTCGGCGCATGAACGCGCGTGATGAGGACGGCCCGGCGCTCGCGATCGGGCGGCGGGTCCGGCTGCACGACGGCACCGGCGAGATCGTCGAGGACTTCGGCGAGTTGGCGGGCACCGAGGTGGTCGTCGACTCGGACATGACGGCACGGGCGCGGCGCTGGGCCGTGCGGTTGGACGACGGCACGTTGCAGTTCGTCGACGACGACGACCTGGAACCGCTTCCCTAGACCTACTGACCACGGGCGTCGTCGAGCGCTCAGCGCGCGGGGCGGGCCACCTCGTCGAGGTCGCGGGCGGCCCGCCGCTCGACGAACAGCGGCACGTAGTCGCGCACCGTGCTGTCGCCGAACGTGGCGTGATGCCGATGCACGATGGCCGTCACCTCGTCGGTGGGCACGCCGGCGTAGCGGGCCGACAGCCGCTCCACGACGCTGCCGATGGCCGTCCATTCGCTTGAACCGACCTCGCTAGTCATGGGTCCGTACTCAACCAACAGTTCACGCCGACGTCAACGGGAGTTCACTCGCCCGCGGGCTCGTAGGCGCCGAGTGGGAACCTGACGACGCCGAGCGCACCGAAACCGTCGCCAGATTCCCACTCGACCCGCGTCGACGCCGGGCCGGCGATTACCTCCGGATGGTGGTCGACGGATCGGCGGCCAGCGCCGACCCGGCCGCCACCGCGGCGAGTGCCACGATGCCGCCGACGATGCCCAGCGAGCCGGCCCCCATGGCGAAGGCACCGACACTCACGGTCAGGGCGACGGCGCTGACGATCATCAAGCTCACCACCATGCGCATGGGCCTTGGCTACCCCCACACGCGGCGGTCAACCCATTGGCAACGTTTTCACATCGTTATCAATGTTTGTCTCAGATGTCACACGGGTAACTTTGATAACAGCGCGCGCGAACAACCACATCGAGAAAGAATCGAATGGGAGATCGCCATGAACACAGTGCTCTACTTCAGCAGCCACGGCGCCGTCTACGAGACGAGTGCCTATGCCGAAGCGGACATCCACCGGCTGGTCCGCGATCAGGGGTTGCAGTCCCTGACCAGCGCGGACCGCCAATTCGACTTCTGGTTCAGCCCCGCCACACCGGGATGCCAGCGGCGGGCGAATCTCGGGGCCACCGAACTCCTGCTGGCCACGACGCGGTTCACCTCCAAGACCGTCCCGCTGCTGCGCGGCTGCGTCGTGGTGGCAACCCACGACGGCGACGGCCAACTCGACGGCCTGAGCTGGCGGCAGCTCGACGTCCTGACCCAGCGCATCCGGGCCCTGACCACCCGCGACAAGCGCGCATTGGGCAAGCGCATCTTCCGCGACAACCGCACGCTGGCCGCCCAGCAGGCGGCACGTCAGGCGGCGAAGAAGGCCGTAGCGGAGACTACCGTCGCGCCGGTCACCGCTGCACCGGTCACTGCTGCACCGGCAACTGCAATGCCCAAGGCCGGCCCGGCCCGGCCGCGACCACTGGTCGAACACTGACGCGAGTGTCCTGGGCACGGCACGTTCCTCTGACGGTCGCGCCCGGTCCAGCCGGCGCCGGGAAGGATTCCACCGTCCGGCGCAGGTAGCAGTAGACGACCTGTTCTCCGACAGGACCGATCTGGGCGAGGCAGAGGCCCTCCTCGACGCGCACCACCCCAAGACGTCGAGCACGGGCGACCCGCGCACACCGCGGGTCCGGATCGCCCTCGGCTGCATCGCGTGTGCCCGTGCCGGGTGCGATCCGGCGACGTGCCCGAGGACCCGAAGGAACCCGAGGACCCCGAGGACCCCGAGGACTGCGTCGGCGGCGAGCCCACCGACGTCGTCGCCGCGGGTGACATGGCGCTGCCGTCGCCACCGGATGTTCGGCACTGCGTGTTCGGTCCCGCCTGCGGGAGCACGTTGCGAACCCCGAAACACCCACGGGTGCGGTGCGTTTCACGGTCATCGATCGATCGTCGACGGCGCCGAGGCGCAGCCGACGTCTGCCGTGCACCATCTGCACCATCTGGTCTCCACCGTGCTCGACCCGCCTCCCCTGCTCACCGGCAGCGGCGCGCAGCACCTCGCGGCCGGCGCCGCCAACGCCGCGACGGAGCACGCCACGCCGTGACGCTCGGACGCGGCCCGGCCGACCTCGCCGCGCAGCGGCGGATTCCGGCCCTGCCGTGCAGCGGCGAATCCGGCCCTGCCGCGCAGCGGCGAATCCGGCCCTGCCGCGGAGCGGCGAATCCGGCCCCGCCGCGGATTCGGGCACAGAGGACCTCGGTCCCTATTGCGGCCCGACACCGCCGCAGACCATGGAGCGCATCGAGGCATGCCGCGCCATCCATGGAGGACGAGATGTCCAGCACCGCAACCGCCGTCCTGGTGATCGCCGCGCTGCTGGCCGTCCTGCTGCTGGCCGCGGCGGCCGTTCGCGTGGTGCGGCAGTACGAGCGCGGTGTGCACTTCCGACTGGGTCGCGTGATCGGCGTCCGCCAGCCGGGACTGCGACTCGTGATTCCCGCGGTCGATCGGCTGTGGCGGGTGTCGCTGCGCATCGTGACCATGCCCATCCAATCCCAGGGCATCATCACCCGCGACAACGTCAGCGTCGACATCGCCGCGGTGGCCTACTTTCGCGTCGTCGACGCCCAGAAGTCCGTGTGCGCCATCGAGAACGTGTCCGCCGCCATCGATCAGATCGCCCAGACGACGCTGCGCAACGTGGTCGGTCAGCACTCGCTCGACGAGGTGCTCTCGGAGACGTCGATCATCAACGGGGCCATCCGCGCCATCCTCGACACCACCACGCTCGAATGGGGCGTCGAGGTGACGCTGGTGGAACTCAAGGACATTCAGTTGCCGGACAGCATGAAACGAGCGATGGCCCGCGAGGCCGAGGCCGAACGGGAGAAGCGGGCCAAGATCATCGCCGCGGAGGGCGAGGCGCGGGCGGCCGCGGCGCTGGGTGATGCGTCCGACACCATGATGCGGCATCCGCTGGCACTGCAACTGCGCAACCTTCAGACGCTCGTAGAGTTGGGTGTCGAGAAGAACACCACCGTGGTGTTCCCGGCGCCCGTGATGAGCGCGATCGGCGAACTCACCACCTTCCTGGCCCGCGAACGGCGTGCCGGTGCCGACGAGCATGCCGGGACCCACGAAAGCATGTTCCTCACGACGCAATAGCGCCTCACGACGCGGGAGCGCCACCCACCACCCGAGAGGAGATCGCCATGTTGGACAAGGATCGCAGTACCGCAGGAGCCACCACCCGAACGCTCGCCCGCATCCTGGGGCCGTTCGTCACCGTGTTGGCGGCCGTGGGGATCGCCCGCGGTGCCAGCATGGGTGAACTGCTCAAGGCGTTCGAATCCTCACCCGTCTGGTCGTGGGTGGTGGGCGCCTTCGTTCTGCTCATCGGAATCACCGTGGTGGCCCTGCACTCTCAGTGGCGCGGCCCCACCGCCATCGTGGTGTCGGTGCTCGGCTGGCTCATCGTGATCCGCGGGTTCATGCTGCTGGCGTTTCCCAACGTGGTCACCACGATCGCGACCCGAACCCTCGGTGTCCAGACCTTCTGGCAGTTCGTCATGGTGCTGATGATCATCGTCGGCGTCTACCTGTCGCTCATGGGCTGGATGCCGGAATCCAGGTCGGCGCGGGGCGCTGCGTCCTCGGTTCGCCCCCCTCGGGCTGCGTGACCCGTCGGGCGGCGGCAACGACCATGCTCGCCAACGACATTCGGGCCGTCACGCGCCGTCACGGCCCCTTCGCCTCGGTCTACTTCGACGGCTACGACCCCACCGACAGCGGTGAACTCACCGAGGTGCTGGTGCACCGCGTCGTGCGGGAGTTGCGGCGTCTCGGATGCGATCAACGCCTGACGAACGTCGCGCGGGCGGCCGTCGACGAACGGCCCGGGTGGGCCGGCTCCCGGGGTCGCGCCGTCATCGCGACCGCGGCGGGCGTGGTGGTCGACGCCCCGGTGCGGGCCGGATGGCCGGCACCCCTGGTGCGGGTGTCGCGTCATCCGTTCCTGTTGCCACTGCTCACGGAGCGGCTGCCCGGCCATCTGTTCGTCGCGGTCGATCGGCTGGGCGCCGACGTCGTGCTGCATCGCGGCGACACGGTGTGGGCCGAGACGATCGAGCCCGAGCGTGACGACGTGCACGTGCCTGCGACCGCCGGCTTCAACGGCGTGAACGATCTGCATCCGCGCATCGCCGAGGCCATCCGCATCAACACCAGGGCGGTGGCCGACCGGGTGGTGCACCTCGCCGATCACCCCGACGTGGACGTGGTGGTCGTGAGCGGACCGGTCGAACCGCGATCCGATCTGGTGGCGGAGTTGCCGCCGCGCATCGCCGCGAAGGTGACACCCGTGGCGGGTGGTCCGCGAGGGCGGCGGGCCACGGAACGCGAGCGTCGGACCGAGGTCGACGCGGCGTTGCGCGCGTGCCTGGATGACCGCATGTCCGGACTCCTGAGCCGTTTCGAGCGCGAGCGGGGCGAGGTTTCGGGTCTGGCCGTCCAGGGACTGGACGACGTGTGCGCGGCGCTACGCGTCGGCAACGTCGACACGTTGCTCGTGGGAAAGGTCGGCGACGCAACGGTGTTCGCGGGCACCGGCGCCATGGTGGCGGCCCAGCCGCAGCCCACGCACGGTGGCGAGATGGCCGCGGCGCGCGCCGACGAGGCCCTGCCCTTCGCCGCTCTCGCCGGCGGTGCCGACGTGGTCGACGTGGGCGATTCCCTGCACGTGACCGACGGCGTCGCGGGCGTGCTCCGGTATCCGACCGCCTCACCGCCTTCATGACGGCGGGCGCGGCGCGCCTGCTGTCCCCGCTCGAGGTGGCGATGCTGGCGGCGGATCGGTGGCGGCCCGTGAACATCGGCGCGGTGCTGATCGTCGCAGCGCAGACCCCGCGGGCGGCGTCCGACCTCGCGACGACGCCGGCGCCGCTGGGCAGCGGCACGCCGTCGGATCCGCGGTTGTCCGCGCATCCCCACCGGGGCTGGGACACCGCGGGGCTGTGGACGTGGCGCCGTTCGCCCGTCTTCGACGCCGCGCAGCACGTCCGCCGGGTCACCCTGCCCCCCGGCCGGGCAGAGCTGTGGCGCTTCGTCGCTCGGCAGCATTCCGCCAGGCTCGACCCGGCGAGCCCGATGTGGGAGTGCTACGTCGTCGACGGTTTCGAGTCCGGTCGGCTCGCGCTGTACGTCAAGGCCCAGCATGCCCTCGTGGACGGCGTGGGTGGTTTGACCCTGCTGTCCGACTCCCTGCTGTCCGACACCATGCTGTCCGACACCCTGCGCAGGGCGCCCGAGACCACCCCCGACGGCCGCGATCCGGGGCCCGCACGCGCGCCGCGTGGCGGGAGTTCGGCCTCGGCGAACGCCCCGCGCGGCACGGCGGCGACGGTGAGCGCCGCGCTCTCGGGTGCCCGGTCGGCGGGGCGCCTGGTCGGTGGGGCGGCGATGACGGCGGCCGCCCACGTCCTCGGGGATACGTCACCGTGGCCACTGGCCGCGCCCGTGATGCGGTTCAACCGGCGGGTGGGACCGGACCTCGTGGTCGCCGGTGCGCACTGGCCGCTGTCTCGGATCCACGAGGTGCGCCGGGCTGCCTCCGTGACCACCCACGACGTCGTGACGGCCGCCATCGCCGGCGGGCTGCGGGCGTGGCTGCTCGAGCGCCGGGAGTTGCCCCGTCGGTCCCTGGTGGCGATCTGTCCGATCTCGGCACCCATCGAGCGCGCCCTGGGTTCCCGCGCCCCGGGCAACGACTTCGGGGCGTGGCTGTGCCCCCTGGCCACCGACGTCTCCGATCCCGCTCGTCGACTCGACGTGATCCACCGCTCGATGCGGCGGGGCAAGCGGCTCGTCGCCCAGACCGGCCGAGGGTCGATGATCCTGCTCGCCCCGAGCATCGCCGCCACGCTCCTGCCCCCGCTGCTGACCCCGTCCGCCTGGTATCCCCGGGCCGCGCGCGGCAGCCTCACCGGGTACAACCTCGCCATCTCGCACGTGACCGGGCCGTCCACCACCCAATGGTGGCGCGGTTCACCGGTCGAGCGGATCACGCCGATCTCGGCGGTGTTCGACGGCCAGGCGGTGAACGTCACCACCTGCACCTACGACCAGCACGTCGACGTCGGGTACGTCGCGGCACGAGCGGCCGTACCCGACGTCGAGCGACTGGTCGAACTCACCGAACGCGCGCTGGACGCGCTCGAGGTGGCGTGCCATACGACGTCGCGGCGGCCCGCGCGCCCAGTCGTCGACGACCGCGTGCCGGGGCGATGATGGCGACCTACGCCGTCACCGGGTCCGCCTCCGGCATGGGCCGGGAGGTCACGCGGCGGTTGTGCGCGGCCGGGCACGAGGTGATCGGCATCGACCGCGAGCACGCCGACGTGGTCGCCGACCTGTCGACACCCCGGGGACGGCGTTCGGCCGTCGACGGAACGCTGTCCCGCGCGCCGCACGGTCTGGACGGTGCGGTGCTGGCGGCCGGGGTGGGACCGGGAGCCGGGCGTGCCCGCAGCATCGTCGAGGTCGACTTCTTCGGCGTGGTCGAGCTGCTGGCCGGGTGGCGCCCGGCGCTCGCCCGCACCACCGCCTCCACCGTCACCTCCAAGGTCGTCGTGTTCGGCAGCAATTCCGCGACGACGACGCCGTTGGTTCCGGCGCGGACGGTGCGGGCGCTGCTGGCCGGCGACGCCGAGGGGGCCGTGCGCACGAGTTGCCACTACCGCGCGTTGCAGCCGTCCATCCTCTACGGCGCCGCCAAGCTCGCCGTGAGCCGATGGGTGCGCAGGCAGGCGGTGACCGACGCATGGGTCGGCGCGGGCATCCGGCTCAATGTCCTGGCACCAGGCGCGGTGGACACTCCCCTGCTGGCCGAGCAGCTGTCCACGCCCGGGCAGGCGAAGGTCATCGCCGCGTTCCCGATTCCGGTCGGCCATCACGGCGACGCCGGAGATCTCGCCGAGTGGGCGCTGTTCATGCTCTCACCGGCGTCCGAGTTCCTCTGCGGCAGCGTGGTGTTCGTCGACGGCGGCTCTGACGCATGGCTCAGCGGCGACGACTGGCCGGCGGCTCCACGCGGGGCGCAGGTGCTGCGGTACCTCGACCGCCTGCGCGTCTGGCGCGCTCGGGGGTGGAGATGACGTCGCGCGCAAGAACGGGACCTTCGACCCTCGCGCGGCCGCCGGCAGGCGTGCGATGCTGCCTGCACCCGTCCGGACCGCCGGCCACGCCTTGGGGGGAGGGCGGAACGAACCACCAGTCGGTGTCCGGGCGGGGCTGGTGGTTTCCACCGCACGATGAGGGTCATAGGTCCCTAGCGAATCGTGGAGGTCGCGCCGAGTATGGCGTGGGTGGAGCAGCGCCAACCGTTGCAACGGCGACGTCCGCTGCATCTCGTCCCCCCACATCGGGAACGTTCACGTCCATGATCGATCACCCGCGGGAATTCAGCGCCGCCGGCTGGTTCCGCAGCTCGGCAGCGCCCTTGGCCATCATCGACCAGGAACACCGGTTCCGTGCGGTGAACCGCGCGTACGAACGGGCAACGGGCTTCGGCGAGGAGCAGTTGCTGGGCCGCTCCGTCGCCGACGCCTTTCCCGACAATCCAGCCGCACCCGGGGTCCATGCCCTGGCCCGCGCCACGGACTCCTTCGAGCGGATCCTGCGCGGCCTCGGAAAGCACTTTCTGGGCGTACAGCGCTATGACCTGCCGGATCGCGACATCCCGGGACGCTTCGTGAATCGGGTGTGGGCGGTGTCGAACTCGGCCATCACCGATGGTCGCTCGACCGTCGCAATCCTGCATCGGGCCGACGACGTCACCCCGGTGGTACCGCCGGCGGCAGACGGTATCGACAGCGCTGCGGTCGCGGCGCTGGAGGCCGTCGCCGTCCGGCTGGGGTGCCAGTTCCCGGCATTGACGCCTGCCGAAATCCTTGGTGCGCTTGTACATTCACACGCCGTTGTGCTCAACACCGTTGGCTTCCCCGACGCCGAGCGCGCCGAGGCACTGGCGCGGCTGCGCCTGGAGGTCCGCGCCGGTCATCCCGCACTGCTCCTACCGCAAAGGACCGACCTACGCATGGCGGGAAGCCCGTGACGGCAGCACCCGCACACCCCGACGCCCACCGTGGCGAGCGCTGGCGGCAGCTGGGCATGCGGGCACTGCTGGTGATCACCGTCGCGGCGTTGGCGGGCGGCGGCATCGCATGGCTGGTGGGATCGACCGGTGCCGCCCACGCCTGCTGGATCGCGGGCACGGTCACCGCGCTGATGCCGGCCATCGGTTGGGTGGTGGCGGGCCTGCGGCGCAAGCACTTCGGCGTCGACGTGATCGCCGTGCTCTCGCTCGCCGGCACGCTGGCGGTTGGCGAGTACGCGGCCGGCGCCGTCATCGCGGTGATGCTGGCCGGCGGGCACGCCCTGGAGGCCGCCGCCGAGCGGCGGGCGACCCGCGACGTGCGGGCGCTGTTGCAGCATCAACCCCGAACCGCGCGCCTGCTGTGCGGAACCGACGTGCACGTCGTCCCGCTGGACCAGGTGGACATCGGAAATCGGGTCGTGGTGGGCTCCGGCGAGGTGGTGCCGGTCGACGGCCGGCTCACCACCCGTGCCACGCTCGACGAGTCGACCCTCACCGGCGAACCGCAGCACGTCCATCGGTCCCCGGGCGAGCGCGTCCGCAGCGGCGTGGTGAACGCCGGTCCACCATTGCAGCTGGACGCCACGGCGAACGCCCGCGACAGCACCTATGCGGGGATCGTGCGGCTCGCCAGGCAGGCCAGCGCCGCCAGCGCCCCGGTGGTGCGGCTCGCCGACCGCTACGCGGCCTGGCTGCTGCCGCTGACCCTGATGGTGGCGGGGGTGGCATGGGCGGTCAGCGGATCGGCGGTGCGGGCCGTGGCGGTCCTGGTGGTGGCCACGCCCTGTCCGCTACTGCTGGCGGCACCGGTGGCGATCGTGTCCGGCATGTCCCGGGCGTCCCGCCTGGGCGTGGTGGTGCGCAGCGGAGCTGCACTCGAAACCCTGGGCAGGGCGCGCACTCTGGTACTCGACAAGACCGGAACGCTCACCTCGGGTCGGCCTGCCGTCGTGGACGTCCTGACCGCTCCGGATCACGACGCGAGGGAGATATTGGCCCTGGCCGCGGCCGCAGATCGGTTGTCGCCGCACGTGTTCGCCGGGGCGATCGTCGACGAGGCCACCCGCCGTGGACTCGACATCGTCACGCCGGTCGACGTCGTCGAGACCGCCGGGTCGGGTGTCTCGGCCACGGTGGCCGGCCATCGCGTTCAGGTGGGGCAGGCGCGCGGCGATCAGCTGGACGCGCGCTGGGCCGCAGCCGCCGCCCAGCGCGTCCGGCTGCTGTCGGCGGCGACGGCCTGGGTGCTGGTCGACGGCGTCTGTCAGGGCGCCATCGTGCTGCGGGATCCGATGCGGCGCCAGGCCCCCCGGACGCTGATGCGATTGCGCGCGGCGGGGCTGTCGCGGATCGTCATGCTCACCGGTGACCAGGCCATGCCGGCTCGCGAGATCGGCACGATCCTCGGCCTCGACGACGTGTACGCCCAACTGAGCCCCCGGGACAAGGTCGCCCACGTGCAGCGGGAACGGGACCGCGCGGTCACGGTGATGGTCGGCGACGGTGTCAACGACGCTCCGGCGCTGGCGAGCGCCGACGTCGGGGTGGCGGTGGCCGGCCGAGGCGCCACGGCGTCCTCGGAAGCGGCGGACATCGTGCTGACCACGGATCGGTTGGACCGGCTGGCCGATGCGATGGACGTGGCGCGGTGGTCGCGGCGCATCGCCGTGCAGAGTGCGGTGACGGGGATGGCGCTGTCCGCGCTGGCGATGGCCGTCGCGGCCGTGGGCTGGCTCCCACCCGCCGCGGGCGCCCTGGTGCAGGAGGGCATCGACGTCGCGGTGATCCTCAATGCGCTGCGGGCACTGCGCCGACCGCCGGGGGCGGCGGTCGAGGTACCGGACGACACCGAGCAACTGCTGCAGCGCTTCGCGACCGAACACGCTCGGTTGGCGGACTCGGTGGGTGCCCTGCGCACCGCCGCCGACCGGCTGCTCGTCGATCCGAGCCCGGTGGCCGTCGCCGCGGTGCGGCGCGCCTACGGTTTGCTCGTCGAGCGCATCCTGCCCCATGAGGACGCCGAGGAGGCGCTGTTGTACCCAGCCTTGGCCCGGTTGCTGGGCAACGCCGAATCCACGGTTACGATGAGCCGAGGTCATGCCGAGATCCGCCTGTTGGCAGACCGGATCGGAGCGCATCTGACACTCCTGGAAAGCCGGCAGGCGATCGATCCCGAGCAAACCGCCGATCTGATGGGTAGTCTTTACGGCCTGCACGAACTGCTACGCCTGCACTTCGCCCAGGAGGAGGAGGCATACTTCGCCCTGGCAAAAGCGTGACGCCACACCGTGTCCGGCGCGTCACGCCGGAATGCGAACCGTTGCCGGTTCACGAGCTTTTGGCGAATACATGGCGTACCCTGCCATCGGGGGCGACAAAGGGGCGACGGGGGTATGAACACGACGGATGAATCGGCGTTCGCCCGACTCGGCAATCGCGATCTGGTGGCCGGCATCCGGCGCCAGCTCGACGAGCTGTCCGCCGCGCGCGACCAAGTCGACCGGCTGCTGCAGTTGGTCGTCGGCCTTACCTCCGACCTGGAACTCGACGCCACCCTCGATCGCATCATCGACGCCGCGATGGTGCTGACCGGCGCACCCTACGGAGCGCTGGCCGTGCGCGCCGACGACGGCAGCCTGGTCTCGTTCATCCACCACGGCATGTCGACGGAGTCCGTCGCGGCCATCAACGAAATGCCCGCGGGCAAGGGGCTTCTCGGATTCCCGCTCGAGGGTGCGGGCGCCCTGCGGCTCGACGAACTCACCACGCATCCTGCCTCGGCGGGATTTCCCGAGCACCATCCGCCGATGCATGCCTTCCTGGGGGTGCCGATCACGATCCGAGGCAGCGGATTTGGCAGCCTGTACCTCACCCACGACACACCCGGTCGCACGTTCTCCGACGTCGACGAGGTGTCGGCGCGGGTGCTCGCCTCCGCCGCCGCGGCCGCCATCGACAACGCCAGGCTCTTCGAGCGGGTGCGCACCACCGGCGAGTGGATTCAGGCCAGCCGCGAGATCTCCACCGTCTTGCTCTCGGATACCGAACCCCCCGAGGCGCCCATGCGGTTCATCGCCCAACGCGCCTGCGAGCTGGCCCGGGCCGAGCAGGCCATCGTGCTCGTGCCCGTCGCACCCGAGCCGGCAGGTGCACCGCCGTCGTCGCTGGCGGTTACCACCGCGGTCGGTAGAAATGCCGAAGCGGTTTTAGGACAGCAGATTCCGGTCATAGGCACCACCAGCGGTGAGGTGTTCACCACCGCCCAGCCCGTCATCACCCAGTCGTTCCGGCACGCCATTCCCGCCTTCACCGACGCGGGGCAGCGCTCGGCGATCGTCATGCCGCTGTGCACGGACGAGACCGTGCTCGGGGTCATGGTGGTGGCTCGGCGTCACGACGACGTCCCCTTCGACGACACCCAGCTGGGACTGCTCGGCGACTTCCTCGGCCACGCGACCATCGCGATGACGCTGGCCGCGACCCGCAAGCGCGAGGCCGAACTCACCTTGGTGGCCGACCGCGAGCGCATCGCGCACGACATGCACGACCACGTGATCCAGCGATTGTTCGCGGCAGGCCTGGACCTGCAGGGGACCATCGCCCGATCACCGTCGGCCGAGGTGAACGCGCGGCTCGCGCGCACCATCGACGACCTGCAGGCCACCATCGAGACCATCCGGTCGACGATCTTCCATCTGCAGGCGCCGATGGCGGGGGTGGACGGCTTCCGCGAACGCCTGGAGCGGGTGGTCACCAGCCTGACGCAGGACCGCGGTCTCGCCACCGGCATGCACTTCACCGGGCCCCTCGGTTCGGTCGGTACCGTCGTCGCCGACAACGCCGAGGCCGTCACCGCCGAAGCGGTGAGCAACGCCGTGCGGCACGCCAACGCGTCCCAGGTCGACGTCGCCGTCACGGTCGGCGACGTGTTCTCCCTCGAGGTCACCGACGACGGTCGCGGCATCCCCGCGGAGGACCATCGGGTCAGTGGCCTGGCCAACATGCATCGCCGCGCCGAGGTCCTCGGCGGGACGTGCACCATCGCCCCGGCTCCAGGTGGCGGCACGCGAGTCGAGTGGATCGTGCCGTTGATCGCCGAATGACGTCCCGATGGTTCGCGAAGGACCTACGGCCCCCGCGCGGGTGACGGAGGGCCCTGCGGTCCACGGCGTGGCGGCTGCTTGGCTGGACCGAACCAGCTTGGGAGACGACATGCACGAAGACCGGTTGACGGCGCTGGACGCTGGCTTCCTTCAGGCCGAGGATTCCGACGGCCACGCCAGCCTCGCCGTGGCCGCCCTCGCCATCGTCGAGGGTCCTCCACCCAGCTTCGCCGACGTCGTGGCCACGCTCGAGCAGCGCACCGCCGACCTGCCGCGGTGCCGGCAGGTTCTTCAGGTGCCCCTCTTGGACATCGGGCCGCCGCGATGGGTCCCCGCCACCGCGTTCGACGTCAACCAGCACGTCCGTCGGGTGGCCGTCGCCGGCCCAGGCGACGATGTCGAGCTGTTCGACCTAGTGGCCGAGCTGATGGAGCGCCGGCTGCACCGGTCCCGGCCACTGTGGGAGTCGTGGGTGATCGAGGGGCTGGCCGGCGACCGCTGGGCGATCCTGACCAAGGTGCACCACTGTGTCGCCGATGGGATGTCGGCGATGGCGATGCTCACCGACATGTGCGACCCGGACCCGATCCCCGATCACCGTGTGCCGAGTTCTCCGCAGCTGGAGGCCACCCACGGTGACGCGGCGAGCCTCGTGACGAGAGCGCGCTCACTGGTGCGGACGGGCACCGCCGCCGCGCAGAGCACGCTGCGCATCGTGCGGGGGGCGGCTCAGGTCGTCGGCGGCCTGGCGTTCCCGACACCCCAGTCGATGGCGGGTCCGCTCGGCGATCTGCGACGCTTCAGCGCGGCCCGCGTTTCCCTGTCCGACGTCCAGCTGGTGTGCCGCCGCTTCGACGTCACGGTCAACGACGTGGCGCTGGCGGCCATCACCGAGGCCTTCCGCACGGCCATGTCCGCCCACGACATGACGTTGCGGGCCGACTCCATGCGGACCTTGGTGCCGGTGTCGGTGCGGCCCGCCGACGCGTTGCACACCCCGGACAATCGGGTGTCCCTGCTGCTGCCCCTGCTCCCGGTCGACGAAGCCGACCCGGTGCAGCGCCTCCGCAAGGTGCACGGCCGGCTGGCGACGGCCAAGGCCGGCGGTCAGCGGCAGGCCGGCTCGCTGGCGATGGCCGCGGCCAACCTGGTGCCCTACCCGGTGATGGCCGCCGCCGTCAGACTCCTGACCCGCCTGCCGCAGCGCGGTGTGGTCACGGTCGCGACCAACGTCCCCGGGCCGGTCCGCCGCGTGCGGGTGTTGGGCCGCGAGGTCGTCGAGGTGATCCCCGTTCCGCCCATCGCGGTCGGCCTGCGCACCGGCATCGCGATCATGAGCTATGCCGACCAGCTCGCGTTCGGGGTGCTCGGTGACTACGACGCCGTGATCGGTGCCGAGGAACTCGCTCGCGGTGTGCAGACCGGTCTGCAACGCCTGGTGACCATCGCCGGCGCCGCGCGACGCAGCCGACGCTCGGGCAACCTGCTGCTGCTGCACGCCTGAGCACCCGGCAGGTCAGTCTCGCGCGGGCGCACCGGTGTAGTCGAAGTACGACGCCACCTCGTCGATCGGGCGGCGCGGGGTGGCCGGGAGCGGATCGGCGTTGACCGGAGCCCAGCCCACCCGGAGCAGCATCTGCGGGTACTCATCGCCGTCGAAGACGGATGCGCGCAATGCCTTTCGGGCATCAGCGATTTCGAGCGGCTCGGTGAGCGGGCAACTCGCCAGCCCCTGGGACGTGGCGGTCAGCAGCGCCAAGCTGGTGGCCTCGCCGGCGCGCAACCTGGCCGCGGCGTCGTCGGCGTCGGTGCCGAGCACCAGCAGCACCCCGCGATCGTCCTCGGCCCGCGCACCCGGGGGTTGGTCCAGCTGGCCCCCCGTGAACGGCCGGTCCGGCCCGGCGGCGTCGATCGATCGCGGGGTGTTGCGGGCAGGCACGCCTGCCGTCGAGGCGTGCCGACCGCTCCAGGCCGCCAGTTCGGAGAGGTATTCCCGATCGGTGCCGTGACTGCGGGCGGCGGTGCTGAGGATGCGGCGGACGTCCGGGGTCAGTTCGATGCGACGCAGCCGCACGCCACGCTGGGCCACCCGCGCCCCGATGAGACCAACGTCGGAGGCCGACACCGGCCAGCTGCTGAACAGCCGACGATCGCTGCGCCGCAGCGGAATCGCGGCCGCCAGGGCCACGTCGAGTTCCGTCGGGGCGCACCGCGACAGCTCCAACGCCGCCAAGTGGGACGGGTCCGCGGCGTTGGGCAACCGGGTGACCCGGCCGCGCCAGCCCAACGCGCTCAGGGCGACCAGCGCATGGTGTAGACAGATGCCGCAACTGAGCAGCAGGTCCCGCTGGTCAGGATCGGTGTGCGGCAGCACGCGATCGGCGTCGGAGTACAGATGCACGCTTCGGTCGCCGATCCGCCACACCCATGGTTGGCTGTTGTGCACCGACGGCGCCCTCGTGGCGAGGCTCAGCGCCGTTCGCATCGTGTCATGGTCCGGAAACTGAGCACTCATACGGATTTCGCCTTCCCTCACGGTCAACTGTGAGTTTCGTGACGGGGAACCGACAGGGTCCGAAGTCCCCCACACCGCACCGCGCGGGCGGCAGTGCCGCCCCGGTCACTTCCGCACCAGCAGCACCGAACAGCGCGGGTAGCCGACTATCGGATGACCACTCAACACCGTTGTCCCCAATAGCTTTTCGGCGTCCCGTCGTCCCACGACCGCGAGCCCCAGGTTGGGCCCGGGCGCCGCGGACGGCCCGCCCGATCGGCCGTATCCGGCGGCGACGGTCTGGACGGCCACGTCGGGAAAGCGGCGCACCCAGCTCTGGCGCCGACGGTCGACCATGCGTACGCCCGCGTGACGCAGCCGCGCCTCCTCCATCGCCGTGCGCACCACCTCGTCGTTGTCCGGGCTGTCGTCGAGGACCACCGCGACCACCCCCGTTCCCACGCCGTAGAACCCGGTGCGCACGATCGCCACCGGGCACCCGGCCCGTGCCGCCAACGCGGCGGCCACCGGACCGAACAGTGGCCGGTCGGAGGCGACGGGATCCGTCGCACCGATGCACGCCAACGCCGCGCACGCAGACTGCTCCACCAGGACAACAGCCGGATCACCTGGAAGACAGCATGTTTCGACGACCACCTGAGCGCTGACGCCGCGGGCCACCCCCTCGGCGCGCTCGCATTCCTCGCAGCCGCCGGCGCATCGACCTTCGACGTGGACCACGCGCAGGGGTACGCCACGCGAGACCGCCTCGGGCACCGCCCACGACACGGCGTTCATCGACGCCGGAGAACCGTCCACCCCCACCACCACCACCGGCCCGGCAGCGGGCCCGTAGCCGGTGCGTGTCGTCGTCACGGCGTCTGCGCGCCGACCGCCCCGCGGCGGGCCAGCGTGGCGACGTCGATCGCCCGGAGCAGGTCACCCGACGTCACGATGCCGATCAGTCGGCCATCGTCGAACACCAGTGCGCGCGTGGGCGAGGCCCCGGCGCCCATCCGGTGCCACACGCTGGTCAGGGACTCGTCGGGTCGCGCCCGCACCACGTCGTCGAGCGGCACGGCGACGTCGCCGACGAACGTGTGGGACCTGCGCTCCGGGGGCACCCGGCGCAGTTCCCGCAGCGACACCAGGCCCGTGACACCGCCGTCGCGGTCCACCACCGGATAGCTCGAGTTGCGGAGCTTCAACAGGTAGTTCTGGACGAAGTCCTCGACCGTGATCCATCCCGGCGCGACGTGGGGGCGTGCGGTCATGACGTCGGAGATCACCACGCCGTCGAGATCCCGCCGCAGCCGCACGCTCCACTCCTGCTCCCGTGCGGCGAGGAACAGGAACCACGCGATGAAGATCATCCAGACACCCGCCACCACTGAACCCGTGACGAACTCGAGGAGTCCGACGACCGCCAGCGCGACGGCAATGGCGGCACCTGCGCGGGCGGCGACGACGGTGGCCCGCGTGGCGTCGCCGCTGCGCTTCCACAGCATTGCCCGCAGGATCTGCCCGCCGTCCAGGGGTGCGGCGGGCAGGAGGTTGAACAGGGCGAGGAAGAGGTTCATCCCCGCCACCCACCAGGTCACCGCCACGACGATGGTCGGGACCCGCAGCGCCTGCAACGACACCGCCAGCGCCGCGCCGCAAAGTGCCAGCGCCACGCTGGTCAGCGGGCCCGCGACCGCCACGCGGAAGGCCGCGCGGGCGGTCGGCGGATCGTCGCCGAGCACCGCCACGCCGCCGAACAGCCACAACTGGACGTCGCGCACCCCCAGGCCGCAGGTGCGGGCCACCACGGCATGGGTCAGTTCGTGCGCGAGCAGCGATGCCAGTAGGAGCACCGCACCACACGCCCCCGCCAGCCAGTACACCGCGGTGGCCTGCTGCGGGGCGGCCGACGGCAACGTGGTGGCCAGGCTCCACGTGAACAGCCACAGGATGACCAGCACGCTCCAGTGCAGCCTGACCGTGAAGCCCAACAACCGCCCCACCCGGATGCCCTCGTCCACCGTCGCCTCCCCTTGCTCGTGCGGTGTCAGGACCCCCGCGCCACCAGCACCGGCCGTCGAGCACCGTGCGCGACGGCCGTGCTCACCGACCCGAGCAGCGCCCGCGTCGGTCCGCCGCGGCCGTGGCTCCCGATGACCAGCAGTTGCGCTCCGGCGCCGTGGGCCAGCAGCCGCCGCGCGGGATGGTCCTTCTCGACGAACTGGCGCACCGTGACCTCAGGACGGCACTCCGCCCACCCGGCGAGCCGCTCGGAGAGCGTCTCCTGGGCCCACTCGTCGAGGTTGCCCCAGTAACCGTCGACGAAGTCGTCGGTGTGGTCGATCCACACGTGCACCGCGTGCAGTTCCACACCGCGCCGCGACGCCTCGTCGAAGGCGATCGCGGTGGCCGCCTCCGATGCCGGCGACCCGTCGATGCCGACCACCACGGGAGCGTCGGACGGATAGGTCAGCGTCGGGTCCTCGTCGTGGACGACGGCGACGGGGCAGTTCGCCCGGTGGATCAGACCCGTGGACACCGACCCGAGCAGCAGACCGGAGACACCTCCCAGCCCGCGGCAGCCGACGGCCATCACCTCGGCCTCGTCGGACAGCTCCACCAACGCGGGCACGAACGGTGCCGTCGCGAGCCGATGGCTCACCGGGATGGGTGGAGTCGCGGTGATGGACTCTGCGACCCAGGACAGGGCCTCCCCGACGATCTTCTCGGCGTGGCGGTCACGTTGCGCCCAGTAGCCCGCGTCCAGCGGCGCGTCGATCCACGACAGCATGGTGGCGGTGGGCATCACGTGCACCACCGTCAGCGGCACACCGCGCAACACCGCGTCCCTGGCGGCCCAGTCCACGGCCGCGTGCGACTCCGGTGAACCGTCGACGCCGACGACGACGCCGAGCCGCCGCCGACTGCTCGCAGGTGTCGCTCCCATGTTCGTGCTCCCTAGTTCCGCGCCCGTGCCGTCGACGGGGTCGTCACCGTCGATGGTGCGGAGTCGGCCTCGCAGCAGGTCAGAGCCGAAGGTCCCGATCGTCGCCGCCGCGCACGGTGACGAAATCCCCTAGCCGCTGCGCGCCGGCGGTCCCTAGCGTCGCGGTCACGCACATCCGGGGAAGGACGTCACGATGGACGATTCGGATGCACTGCCCGTGGTCGTCGGCATCGATGGATCTGCGGCCGCCCTGCACGCCGCGCAGTGGGCGGCGCGCGATGCGGCCGCCCGAGACACGTTGCTGCGCCTCGTCTTCGCGGCCAGTTCCCCGCGAACCCAGGGGGAGCCGTCGATCAGCGACGCGGACACGTACTTCGGCGAGGAGGTGCTGCGCGAGGCGGCCGCTGCGGTCGAGGCAGGGGGCGAGCCCATCAAGGTGACCACCGACGTGATCTGGGGGCCGCCGTCGAACGTCCTGGTGGCCGAGTCCCGACGGGCGGCGTTGACGTGCGTGGGCACCGTCGGCATCGGCGCCCTCTCGCAGGCCATCGTGGGATCGACCGCGATGAGCGTGGCGCGGCGCGCCCACGGTCCGGTGGCCGTCATCCGGCCGCCGCTGGCCGACGAACACGCGCACTTCGTCGCGGTCGGCGTCGACGAGTCCGCCCCGATGGCCGCCGTCGACGTCGCCGCCAGGACGGCGCGCGCCCACGGCGCGCCGCTGATCGCGGTGGGTCTGGGCTGCAACGCCTTTGGCGTGAACTCCGTCGAGCGCACCGAGGCGCTCGTCGAGGACGTGCGACGGCGCTACCCCGACCTGCGCATCGACCTGATCGGGGCACGTGCCGGGTTGACGGAGTTCCTCGCCGAGAATCGCCACGACCTGGCCCGCCGCTACGCCTGGCCGCGCTCCGCCGTGGGGCACCCCCATCCGGTTGCGGTCGTGGACGACGCCGATCACGTGCTGGCCCTGGTGGGGCCCGCCGACCACGCCGTGCGACCGCACGCGTTCTGCTCGGTCGTGGTCTGGCATGGCTGACGCGCCCGAGCCCACCGAGTACGGCGTCGCCGTCGCGATCGACTGGTCGTCGTGCAGCACCGCGGCGCTCCGGTGGGCTGGTGCCGAGGCCGCGCTGCACGGGTGCACGCTGACCCTGGTGCACGTCGTGGCACCGGTGGTGTTCGACACCCGCGACCCCCGATTGCGCATGAGGATCGAACGCTGGCTGGAGCATCGCGGCCGCTCGCTGCTCGCCGATGCGCGGCAGTCCATCGAGACGGCGGGCGAGGTCCCCGCGGAGCGCATTCGCACCGAACTGCTCTTCGACGCGCCGGTGAAGCGGCTCGCAGAGCTGTCCGAGAAGGCCTCGATGATGGTGGTGGGCAGCAGGTTCCACGGTTCGCTCGGGGGCCGCCGGCTGGGTTCGGTGAGCGCCGGGCTGGCGTGCCAGGCGCACTGTCCGGTGGTGGTGGTGCACGACTTCGAGCAGTACCGCTTCCAGCTTCCCGTGCTCGTCGGCGTCGACGGGTCGCCGGCCTCGGAACGCGCCGTCGCCGTCGCGTTCGACGAGGCCTCCCGGCGTCGCGTCGGGGTGATCGCGGTGCACGCGTGGAGCGACGTCGGCGTCTTCCCGCTCCTCGGGATGGACTGGCAGGAGCACCGCCAGGAAGCCGACGAGGTGCTCGCCGAACGCCTGGCCGGCTGGCAGGAGCAGTATCCCGACGTCGCGATCGAACGGCACCTGTACTGCGACGTCCCCGCCCACCATCTCCAGCGCGAGTCCCGGCGTGCCGGCCTGGTCGTGCTGGGCAGCCACGGGCGCGGCCAGGCGGCGACGCTGGTGTTGGGTTCGGTGGCCACCGCCGTGGCCGAGAGCGTCGACACGCCGGTGATGATCGTGCGCGGCGAGCCCGACTCGCGCCGCACCTGAGCCCGGGAGGACGCGATGGCAGCCCGGGGCGCGGTCATGGCGAGAAGCCGGGGCCTGCGTGGCGCGGTGGCGAGCCGAGATCTTGGACGTTTCCAAGATTCACCCGGCACGCTCACGCCCGTGATCGAGCATGACGGCGCCTTGGCTCCGAAGCTGTTGATCGTCGAGGACGATCGCGCACTCACCGAACTGCTCCGCGAGCTGTTCGGCGCCGAGGGGTACGTCGTGACGGTGGCCCAGGACGCGCAGCAGGGGCTCCATCGTGCCCTCACCCAGGACTTCGACGCCGCGATCATCGACCGCGGCCTCCCCGGCCGCGACGGGGCGGAGCTGGTCGCGGTCCTGCGCGCCGACGGCATCGCGACCCCCGTCATGCTCCTGACCGCGAAGGGCACGCTGGCCGACCTCGTCGAGGGCCTCGACGCCGGCGCGCAGGACTACGTGGTGAAACCCTTCGAGGTGCCCGAACTGCTCGCCCGGGTGCGCGCCCTGCTGCGTCGGCCCGACGGCGGCGCCGTGGTGCGGGCCGGCGGACTGTGCCTGGATCGGGTGTCCAACACCGTGGCCGTCATCGGATCCGACCCCGCCACCGTGACGTTGACCAAGCGTGAGGCCGCGCTGCTCGCGGTGTTCATGACCGCACCGCACCGGGTGTTCACCCGCCGCCAACTGCTCGGCGCCGCGTTCGACGGCGTGGAGACACCGGGCACCGTCGACACCTACGTGCACTATCTGCGGCGGAAGTTGGGTCAGCAGGTGATCCGGACGCTGCAC
Source organism: Mycobacterium sp. DHQP2018-32-09 (assembly GCF_058148405.1). NCBI lineage: Bacteria > Bacillati > Actinomycetota > Actinomycetes > Mycobacteriales > Mycobacteriaceae > Mycobacterium > Mycobacterium sp. DHQP2018-32-09. Next base: position 93,653 of record NZ_JBYVYK010000004.1, read on the forward strand.
GGTGCCGGCTACCGGTTCGGTGGTCGGTGACGCCGCCGCCGCGGCCGCCGCCCCACGCCGTCGTGGCGCGGGCCGGCCGTTCCATCGCCCTCCAGGTCGCGGGTGCGCTGGCCATGGTGCTCATGGTCGTGGCCGCCGTCGCCTCCGCCTCGGAGGTGGGCGTGCGGGACCGGTCGGCACCGGCGCAACCGACCGATGCGGCCGCCGGCCAACTGTTCTGGTCGCTCGGCACGGCGCTGGCGGCCGGCGCCCTGGCATCGCTGGCCGCCGTCGTGGTGCTCACCCGCAGGATGGTGCGGCCCCTCGCGCAGGCGCTGGCGCTGCAGCGCCGCTTCGTCGCCGACGCCTCGCACGAACTGCGCGCTCCGCTCACGGTATTGCACACGCGCGCACAGATGCTGGCGCGGCAGGCGGCCGAGACCGGGGCCACCGGACTGGCCGACCAGGCCGCCCGCCTGGCCGACGACGCACGCACGCTCGGCGAGGTGATCGACGACCTCCTCGACGCGGCCGCCACCGCGGCACCCCACTCCCACCTCGCCGACGTCGTCGACGTCGCCGCGGTGGTCGCCCAGGTCTGCCAGACGATGGCACCGGTCGCCCAGCTCGGGGGCGTCACGCTGGTCGCCGACGCGACACCGCAGGCACCCGTCCGCGGCTCCGCCACCGCGCTGCGCCGCGCGGTCGTCGCACTCGTCGACAACGCGCTGGCGCATCAGCATCCGGGGGGCACCGTGCGGCTGCGGACCGCGCGGGCGGACGATCACGTGACGATCGCGGTGATCGACGACGGGCCCGGCGTCGACGCGATCGAGGCCGACTCGATGTTCGCGCGCCACGTCCGGGGTCGACATCCGCCACAGGACGGCGCGCGGCGATCCCACGGGATCGGGTTGGCCCTGGTGCGTGAGATCGCCCGATCCCACGGTGGCGAGGTGTCGCTGACCGAAACACCCGGCGGCGGTGCGACGTTCGCCATGCTGCTGCCCCGAGCGGGCCGGCCGCCCGGGGCTAGTCGTCGATGGGCCGGGCGGACCTCGCGTCGTCGAGACTCGCGTCGAACCGGAACCGCCTGCCCGTGACCCCGAGTGGGTCGATCCGGATGTAGTGCTCCTTGGTGGGCGCGGTCCACGGCGTCAGTCGCGCCCGCCGCGCCGCGTCCAGCTCCTCGTCCGAGTGCAGCACCCGTGCCCTGCCCTTGACGATCACGCTCCACCCCTCGTCGGAAGCGTGGTCGTCGGCTTCGAACAGCACGTTCTCGTTGATCACCGCGCTCACCAGCTTGGTGCCCTGGGCCGTGCGCACCAGCACCTTGCGGCCCAGTACCGCGAAGTTCACCGGGAAGATCTCCGGCCGGTTCTCCACGCAGGTGACGAGCCGGCCGACCGGGACGCTCGAGAGCAGTTGCCAACACTCGGGTTCGGACAGTATCGACACGAGCGCGGTTGCGGGACCATCTCGAATGTCGGGCATGGTCGAAGGCTAGGACGGACGCCGCCCGGGCCGCGACGCCGAACGTCCCCACGAGGAGGGCCGAAAGTCCCTGCGCCGTTGTCGGTCAGTGACCTTCGGCTCTGGTATCGCCGTGCCCGCGAGCCCAGCATCGATGGTGCAGGACCGCCCATCAGAACGGGGACACGATGACGCGCACCACCAGCAGGCCCGCCGACAGTAGATTCGACGTACTGGCGTGGGGCTTCCTGGGTTCCGACTTCGCCACGACCGACTATGCGCACTGGCCGCTGGAACGGCGGGTCGACGCCTACCTCGCCCATCACGGCCCCACCCTGGTGCGCGACGACGGGGCACTCTTCGACGTGCTGGTGGACCGGGTGATGTGGAACATCGAACCCGCTCGTCGCCGCGGCGTCCTCAAGAGCATCGGCTCCCGCCCCGAGAGGACGACACGTGTTGCACGGTGAACGGCGCACCGGCGTCCTGGTGGGCGTCGACGGATCGGTCGAATCGGACGCCGCGATTCGGTGGGCCACGCACGAGGCCATCACACGCCACGAACCGCTGACCCTGCTGCACGTCGTCGTGCCGGTGGTGGGCAGCTGGCCGTTGCCGTCGGCTGCCGCGGGAATCACCGAATGGCAGTTGGAGAACGGCGCCATGGTGCTACAGGCCGCGCGCAAGGTCGCCCACTCCGCGGCAGCGCACTGCGAACCGCCGACGATCGACACCGAGCTGCGGCACGGTTCGGCCGCAGGAACCCTCGTCGCCCTCTCGCGGGAGGTGTCGGTGACCGTCGTCGGCACGCGGCGGGTGGGAATGGTGCGGCGAGTGTTGGAGGGCTCGGTGAGCCGTCACGTCCTGCACCACGCACACGGGCCCATCGTGGTGGTCCATCCCGGTGAGGCGGACGACATCGACGTCACGTCCCCAGTGGTCGTCGGCATCGACGGCTCCCCCTCCTCGGAGCTCGCCATCGCCTGGGCATTCGACGAGGCGTCACGCCGCCGGGTCGACCTGATCGCCATACACGCCTGGACCGATCTGGTGCTGCCCGCCGACATGACCCTGGACGAGCAACCAGGCCAGGCCATCCTGGCCGAGTGTCTGACCAAGTGGCAGGAGTGCTACCCCAACGTCACCGTCCGACGCCGTGCGGTGGTGGACGATCCGGCACGCCACCTGATCGAGGCATCCCACGATGCGCAACTGGTCGTCCTCGGCAGCCGGGGACGCGGCGGCTTCGCGAGCATGCTGCTCGGTTCGGTGGCGGCGCGGGTCGCCATCGAGGCGGCCGCACCCACCATGGTCATCCGACCCCGGTGATCCAGCCCCGCTGATTCGGCACGTCCGGTGTCCCGCATCGGTCACCGGTCGTCCTCCCACGCCCGGCGGTAGGCCGCGACGGCGGTGGGCAGGGTCGGGAAGAGGTGATCGGCGCCGATGCGATCGAGCACCCCGGCGGCCTGCAACGCCTCGCGGAGGTCCTGCTTGACCCGCGCGAGCACCAAGACGATCCCGCGGCTGGACAACTGCGTCCGCAGCCGCTCGAGCGCGTCGAGTGCGGTCATGTCCACCTCGACGTTGGCCTCGACGTTGAGCACCAGCCAGTGCACCGGAGGCTCGGCCAGGTCCACCGCGGCCAGCGCGCGGCGCCGAAAGTCCTCGGCGTTGGCGAAGCACAGTGGCGCGTCGTAGCGGTACACGATCAACCCCGGGATCACCGTGGCCTCGGGATAGTCGTCGACGTCGTGCATCCCGGGAAGCCCTGGCACGAAACCCTGCACGCTGTCGTGCGCCCTGGCCAAGCGGCGCAACAGGTCCAGTATCGACAGGGCGATGGCCGCCAGCACGCCGGGCAGGACCCCCACGACGGCCACGGCGACCGCCGTGATCACGGCGAGGACGAACTCACTGCGACGAAATCGCGCCAGTCGCAGGAACTCCCGCACGTCGACCATCGCGACCGCCGCATACACGACCAGGGCGCCGAGCACGGCGCTGGGAATCGCCGCGATCACCCGTGTGCCCAGCACCGCCGTCGCCGCGACGAGCACCAGTGCCATCAGCGAGTACACCTGCGTGCGGGCACCGGACAACCACGCCAGCGCGGTGCGGCTGCCGCTCGAACTGACGGGAAAGCCGTGGGTCAGACCGACGGCCACGTTGCAGACCCCCAGCGCGCGCAGTTCGGCGGCGACGTCGACCTCCTGACCCGCCTTGGCCGCGAACGCCCGGGCCGTGAGCACGTTGTCCGAGAACCCCACGATCGCGATCCCCAGTGCCGGCAGCGCCAGGTCCCGCACCGCCTGCGCCGGTATCGCCGAGATGCCCATCGTCGGCAACCCGACCGACAGTGCCCCGACGACGTCGATCCCGTGCCGGGCGGCACCCACCACGGCGACCGCGCCCGTGACACCCGCCAGTGCGACCAGGGGTGCAGGCCACCGCGGCGCCCAGAGACGCAGTGCCGCCATGGTGGCGAGCGTCGCCGCCGAGACGACGATGGTGGGCCAGTGGGGCCCGGCGGTGGCGGCCAGGAGCGACCGCAGCTGGGCCACCAGGTCCTCGCCGGACGTGGGCACCTTGACCAGCCGGCCGAGCTGGCTGACCACCATCACGACCGCGATCCCGCTGAGGTAGCCGACCAGCACCGGTCGCGACAGCAGGTTGGACAGGAAGCCGAGTCCGACGAGCCCCGCCATCAGGCACACCGAGCCCACCAGGACGGCGAGCACTGCGGCGTACACCGCCTGCTGCGCGACGTCACGCAGCGCCAGCGGTCCGAGCACCGCAGCCGTCATCAGTGCCGTGGTGGACTCCGGACCCATCGACAACTGCCGGGAGGACCCGAGCACGGCGTACACCGCGAGCGGGGCCAACGCCGACCACAGTCCCGCGCTGGGCGGCAACCCGGCGAGCGTGCCGTAGGCGAGGGCCTGGGGCACCAGGTAGGCGGCCACGCTCAGTCCGGCCTGGGCGTCCGAACGCAGCCAACCACGTTGGTAGCCTGCGATGTTCGCGACCCCGGGCAGCCAGCGCCGCCAGCTCGTCGCGGCGCCCTGGGACGGCATCTGCGAGCTAGGAGGGCGCACCCGGTGTCGAACGGCCGGCCCCGGACCTACGTCGCATGGCCGGCGATCGCCGTCTGGGCACAGATGGCCTTGACGAAGTCGACGATCGCGTGTTCGGGCAGGTGCCGCGCGATGTCGGCCTCGGTCACGATGCCGACCAGGCGGTGCTCGGCGATCACGGGTATCCGGCGCACCTGATGCTCCTCCATGATCAGCAGCATCTGCTCGATGCCGGCATCGGCGGCCACCCAGTGGACGAGCCCCTGGGTGATCTCGGCGACGGTCGTGCTCGCGGGATCCTTGCCCGCGGCCACGACCTTGACCGCGATGTCGCGATCGGTCACCATGCCGTGCAGCCGGTCGTCGGGTCCGCAGATGGGCAGGGCACCCACGCCGAGGTCACGCATCGAGCGCGCAGCCTCGAGCACCGACGCCGATTCGTAGACGCAGGTGACGTTGGGATTCATGATGTCTCGAGCAGTGGTCATCGTCGACTCCTGGGCACGTGAGCGTTTCAGTGGTGTCCCGAGACGCTAGCCGTCGGCACCGGGGGCGACGAAGGGGCGAAGGGCCCCCGTGACCGTGACGCGCGCCGCGGATCACGGGCCCAGAGACCCTATTCCGGAGTTGCGGGCGCCGGGCAGCATCGCCCCATGACCGCAGAGAAGACCATGGTGCGCGACACGATTCGAGTGTTCAACAAGCACGTCCTGAACCCCGTCATGCTGCTCGTCGCCCAACGCAAGCATTCCTACGCCTCGGTGATCGACCACGTCGGCCGCCGCTCGGGCCGTCACTACCGCACACCGGTCGTCGCCGACCGCGTGGTCGACGGGTTCCTGATCCCCCTGCCCTACGGCGACCGGGTGGACTGGCTGCAGAACCTTCAGGCCCACGGCGAGGGCACGATTCGGCACGCCGGACGGACGTGCACCGTGCGCAACCCGGTGGTCGTCGACGCCGCCGTCGCCGAGGCCGAACTACCACCGCGGCGACGGCGCCAGTTGCACCGTTTCGGGGTCAAGTCCTTCGTTCACGTGGACGTGGCTTCCGGTGACGGGTCCGGCACCGACGCGGCGTCGGCCGAGGACGGTTCCGGCGGCGAACCGTCGGCGTCCTCCTGACGCACGATCAGGATCGAGCAGCTGGTGCCGCGCAGCGCCCTGCGCGCCCGCCGGCTGGTCAGCTGTCCGATCGATCCCTGCCTGCCTGCCCCGACGACGAACATCTGGTCGACGGCGGCGCTCTGTTCCAGCATCGTCGCCAGATCGTGCGGCAGCGGCAGGACGCACAGTTGAACGCCGACCGGCTCGTCGTCCCGGTCGGCGAGGTACTCGTCCATGCGCGCACGCAGGTTGGGCACGCTGCGCTTGGAAGGCTTGCCCTTGGACGGCAGCGACGCCGACCAGGTGGTGAGCGCGAGCACGGGGGCCTTGCGCCACACCGCTTCGTCGAGGGCCGTCCGCAGCACCGCGCGGGACTCGGCCGTCTCGTCGAGCACGGCGACCACCCACCGATGGAACGTCGGTGGCCGCAGGTGACGTCGTCGCACCACCGCGAGCGAGCAGGGCGCCATCCCGACGAGCGTGCCGACCGTCGCGCCCCGCCCCGCCGGTGCCGAGTCCCCGGCACCCTTGTGCCCCACGCACAGCAGCGCCGCCCGCCGCGCGGCGTTGGCCAACTCCAGCGCCGGATTGCCCTGAAGGATCTCCGATTCGAGTTTGGCGGCGGGCACGTGCCGCGCGACCGCCTCCCACGCGGCGTGCACGACCTCGTGCGCGTGCTCCATGCCGCGCTCCAGGTCGTCGACGACGGCGGGATCGACCACGTGCACCAGGTCCAGCGCGGTGTCCCTGGCGACGGCCTCGTCGGCTGCCCACACGGCCGCACGCACGCTGGTGCGCGATCCGTCGATGCCCACCATCACCGGATACGACGCGTCCATGATGTACCTGCCCTTCGTCATGGCGTCGGCGTGGACGCCCGGCGTGACGTGACCCGACGGTTGCCGAGCCCGATCCCGCGCGCCTGCCCGGGGCCGGCGCGCGACGTGGTGGTGAATCCTCCTGCGCGCCGGTGTATCCGGTGGCGATGCGTGCGTACCGGCCCGGACGCCGGCCGCGTGCGCCGGGCGATGTCGCGAAAGAACGCGGCCTTGGTGACCTCTGCGAGCAGCAGGTAGATCACGACCAGACCCGCCAGCACGAGGAAGAACTGCCACGGCAGCCGGCTGAACCCCAGCACCGACGACCACGGCGAGACGGTGATGGCGACGCCGATGACGACGGCCGCGAGGGCGCACACCGTCAGCGCCGTCGACGCGCGGCTGGCGAAGAACGGGACCCGCCGCGTGCGGATGGCGAACACGATGAGCGTCTGAGTGGCCAGTGACTCGATGAACCACCCGGTCCGGAACTCCGCGGGCCCCGCGTGCAACACCGCGAGCAACAGTCCGAAGGTCAGGAAGTCGAACAGCGAGCTGAGCAATCCGAAGCGGACCATGAAGTGCCGGATGAACTCCACGTCCCAGTGCGACGGCGCCCGCAACTGGTCCTCGTCGACGCGATCGGACGGAATCGCCAGCTGCGAGCCGTCGTAGAGCAGGTTGTTCAACAGGATCTGGCTGGGCAGCATCGGCAGGAAGCTCAGCATGGCCGAGGCCGCCGCCGCACTGAACATGTTGCCGAAGTTGCTCGACGTGCCCATCAGCACGTACTTGATGGTGTTGGCGAAGATTCGCCGCCCCTCGGCGACGCCTGCGGCCAGCACGCCGAGGTCCTTCTCGAGCAGGATGACGTCGGCGGCGTCCTTGGCGACGTCGCTGGCGGTGTCGACGGAGATCCCGACGTCGGCGGCGTGCAGGCCCAGCGCGTCGTTGACCCCGTCCCCGAGGAAGGCCACCGCACGTCCCCGGCTGCGCGCCGCGGTGATCAGATCGGCCTTCTGCTGCGGCGACACGCGCGCGAACACCGTGTACCGCTCGAAGGCCTCCGCCATCCGCGCGGTTCCCATCCGGGTCAGCTCGTCGCCGGTGAGCACTCCCGTGACCGGCAACCCCAGCTCGTCGCACACCCGGGTGGCGACGCGCGGGTTGTCCCCGGTGGCCACCTTGACCTCGACGCCGAGACCGGCAAGCCGTGACAAGGCCTCGCGCGCAGCTGGTTTCGGCTCGTCGCTGAAGCACAGGAAACCGCAGAGCCGCAGGTGAACCTCGTCGGCGGCCGTGGCACCGGTCATGCCGTCCGCCGGTTTGCGCGCCACCGCGACGACGCGTCGGCCCGCCTCGAAGAGTTCGTCGAGGACGGCCGTGGCCGTCGCGGGCGGGTCGTCACAGAGGGCGAGGACGCGTTCGGGGGCACCCTTGACCACCAGCCACCGTCGGCCACCGTCGTCGACGAGGACCGAGGTGGCTCGGCGTTGGTGGTCGAACGGCACCACCGCGACGCGATGGGCATCGGCCAGGACGGCTCGCGCGTCCACCGCCTCCGACAGCGCGGCATCCAGGGCGTTGCTGCCCCGTTCGCCGCGCTCGGCCTCGATCTCGGTGGCCAGCAGGCCGGCCCGCAGCACGTCCGGGCTGCGGGCACCGGTGGCGTCCACCGCGTCGAGGAACGTGATGTGGCCATCGGTGAGCGTGCCCGTCTTGTCGGTCACCAGGACGTCGACGTCGCCGAGGTCTTCGATGCAGACCAGGCGTTTCACCAGCACCTTCATCGCGGTGAGGCGCCGCGCGCCCGCCGCCAGGCTGGTGCTGACGACCGCGGGCAGCAACTGTGGCGTGATCCCGACGGCGATCGCGAGCGCGAACAGCGCCGTCTCCAGCAGCGGGCGCCGCAGCGCCAGGTTGATCGCGACGATGCCCACCATCAGGGTCAGCGCCACGCCGAGCAGCAGGTACGAGAACCGTCGCAACCCGATCTGGAAGGCGGTGTCGGGTGCGCGGGTGCCCAACCCCGCGGCGATGCTGCCGAACTCGGCGTCGGCACCCACCGCGTAGACCACTCCCGTCGCCTCACCGTCGGCCACCACGGTGCCCATGAACGCCACGTTCGAACATCCCTGCAGGTCCGTCGCCGCCACGGCGCCGACCGCCTTCTCGACCGGTAGCGCTTCCCCGGTCAGCACGCTCTCGTCGCACTCCAGACCGGACGCGGTGAGCAGACGCAGATCCGCGGGCACCACCTGACCGACGTCGAGCGCGACGACGTCGCCCACCGTCAGCCGGGTCACGTCGACGCGGACGTACTCGCCGTCGCGCAGCGTGGTGACGTGATGGCGGAGCCGGTCGTGCAGTGCCACGGCGGTGCGCTCGGCCCGGTACTCGTTGCCGAACGTGAGAGCGATGCTGGTGACGAGGATGACGCCGATGATGGCCGCCTGGTTCGGGTCGCCGACGAAGACCGACATCGCCGCGGCGAACGCGAGCAACAGCAGCAGCGGACTGCGCAGCTGATGGCCGAGCAGGGCGAGCGCGTTGACGCGTCGCTGCGCAACGACGTTGGGGCCGTTGACTTTCAGCCGCTCGGCGGCCTGCGCGGACGTCAGCCCGTCCGCGTTGCCGCCGACGCGCGCGAGGACGTCGGCCGTCGACATGCGCGCGGCGTCGAGGGCGTCGAGTCCGCGGGGCCGGGCGGTGCGCGGGCGGCGCGCCAGTACGTCGGTCATGGCCGCGGCCCTCAACGCCGACGCGTCCCCGACCGCATCCCGTCCAGGATCAGCCGGTGTTCGGCGGCTGCGACGGCACGGCGGGTGTCCGCGGCGGCATCGGGTTCCACCGAGATGGAGGTGATGCCCATCGCCACCAGCCGCTCGGCGAACTCCGGGTCCGTCGACGGCCGTTGCCCGCACAGTGACGCCGTGATGCCGCGTCGTCGTGCGATGGCGACGATGCGCTCCACGGCGTCGAGCACCGCGGCGTCGGCCTCGTCGAACAAGTCGGCGCACGTCTCGGAGTCGCGGTCGACGCCCAACATCAACTGGGTGAGGTCGTTCGACCCGATGGACACGCCGTCGACGCCCATGTCCACGTAGGCGGGCAACCAGTGCACCACCGACGGCACCTCGGCCATCACCCAGCGGTGCAGACCCCGCTGGCGTCCGAGTGGGCTCGCGTCCACGAGGTCCAGACAGCGTTCCAACTCCCACCGCGTGCGGACGAACGGCAGCATGATCCCCACGTTGGGAAAGCGCTCGCGAACCCGCGCCAGCGCCTGGCATTCCGCGTCGAACAGGTCGGGTTCGTGCAGGTAGCGATAGCATCCGCGGTACCCGATCATGGGGTTGCGTTCCACCGGTTCGAACTCCTCACCGCCGGCGAGGGCCCGGAACTCGTTGGTGCGGAAGTCGGTGGTGCGGTAGACGACCGGTCGCGGCGCGAACGGCTGCGCCACCCCCTCGATGGCCGTCGCCAGGCCCGCGACGAGCGCCTCCTGCTCGTGGTCGGCGATCATCCGACGCGGATGCCGACCTCCGAGCGCGGAGGTCAGCATCAGTTCCGCCCGCAGCAGTCCCACCCCGTCGACGTCGAGCAGCGCTGCCCGCCTGGCGGTTTCGGGCAGGGACACGTTCACGTACACCTTCGTGGCGGTGGGTACCGACGGCACCGATGGCGCCGGCGTGCGAGCCTCCGTCGCGGTGGGCGCCGTGCGGGCGGCAGGACGCAGCCCCGCCGTCACCGTGCCGGCATCCCCGTCGACGGTGACCGACATTCCCGTCTGCACGATCGAGGTGGCCGAGCGCGCGCCGACCACACAGGGGACACCGAGTTCGCGGGCGACGATCGCCGCGTGACAGGTCATGCCGCCGGTCTCGGTGACCAGGGCGGCCGCCCGGCGGATGGTCGGCAGCCAGTCGGGGGTGGTCATGGGCGCGACGAGGATCTCGCCGTCCTCCAGTTCCACGCCGTGCGCCGGATTGCGGAGCACCCGGGCGACACCGCTGGCGATTCCCGGTGCCGCGGCGAGGCCGTGCGCCAGCACCTGCGCCTCGGCGGGGCGACACGGTCGCCCCGCCAACGTGGTGATGGGACGACACTGCACCAGCCAGACGGTGCCGTCGTCGACGGCCCACTCGACGTCCTGGGGGCACCCGGCGTGGCGTTCGGCCAGGAGCGCGAGCCGGGCGACGCGTCGCGTCAGCGGATCGTCGAGCACCGGTGAATCCGCCTGCTCGGCAGGCAATTCGACGGTCTGGTCGTGGCCGTCGTCCCCGCGAACGATCTTGAACGTCTTCGTGCCGAGGTGCCGTTGCACGGTGTCGAGGGTGTCCTTGTCCACGACGTAGGTGTCGGGCTGCACGGTCCCCGACACCACCACCTCGCCCTGCCCGAAGGCGGCCTCGATGACCACCTTGGTCGTGTCCCCGGTGGCCGGGTCGGCCGTGAACGCGACCCCGGCTCGCTCCGCGGCGACCATGCACTGCACGACCACGGCCATCGCGGGTGGGCCGCTGATGCCGCGGCTGGCGCGGTACGCGACGACCCGCGGCGTGAACAACGATTCCCAACACCGGATGACGGCGCGCAGCACGTCCCGCTCACCGCACACGTTGGTCTCGGTGCGGTTCATCCCGGCGAAGGACGCCTCGGCGCCGTCCTCCCCCGTGGCCGACGAGCGCACGGCGACGGTCGCGCCGGGTCCCAGTGCGCGATAGGCCGTCACGATCTGTTCCCGCATGGCCTCGCTCAGCTGAATGTCGTGGATCCGGGCCTGCATTCGCTGACACAGTTCGGCGCACTTCCACGACGACGCGACGTGCGCGACCGCGTCGTGGTGCAGGTCCCGGATCACCTCCGTGGCACCGGCGTCGGCGAGCGCGTCCTCGTAGCAGCGCCGCAGCACCACGAACCCCGGCGGCACCGGCAGCTCGGCAGCCACCAACTCACCGAGATTGGCCCCCTTGCCGCCCGCGTCCGCGGCGTCGGCGAGGCGCAGTGCGGCGATGTCGCGGACGTAGACCGGCGTGGGCGCAGCGGGTGCCGGCGCGGCCGACGCCGCGGGTCGTGCCGTCGTGGTCATCGCGCCGCCTCCCCGTCGCGCGCCGCCACCGGACCGGACGAGCGCGTCAGCACCACCTTGAGCGCCCCCGTCACCGACGGTTTGCCGAAGACGTCGTAGGCGGCCTCGAACTCGTCGAGCCCGAACCGGTGCGTGATCATGGCCGTGGTGTCGAGTTGACGGTTGGCGGTCAGCCCGATCAAGGTGGGGGTCGAATGCGTGTCCACCAGACCGGTCGTGATGGTCAGGTTCTTCGCCCAGATGCGTTCCAGGTGCAGCGTTGCCGGACTACCGTGCACCCCGATGTTGGCGACGTGCCCGCCCGGCCGCACCGCGTCGACGGCGTCCTGGAAGGTCTCCGGCCGTCCGACCGCCTCCATGGCCACGTCCGCACCGAGGCCGCCCGTCAGTCGCTCGATGATCGCCATGCCGGCGCCGGCCATGGACGTGGCGACCAGATCGGCGCCGAATGCGCGGGCGGCCTCCAGCCGGGGTTCGGCGGGGTCGACGACCAGGACGTGGCTGGGGCTGAACAAACGTGCGGTGAGGACCGCCGCCAGCCCGATGGGCCCGGCGCCGACGATCACCACGACGTCACCGGGTCGGACGCCGCCGGCCAGCGTGCCCACCTCGTAGGCGGTCGGCAGGATGTCGGCCAGCATCAGCATCCGCTCGTCGTCGAGACCGGCCGGCACCGGGTGCACCGAGTGGTCGGCGAACGGGACCCGGACGTATTCGGCCTGGGTGCCGTCGACGTGGTGGCCCAGCAGCCACCCGCCTCCGCCGCGGCACTGGCCGTAGTGCCCTTCCCGGCAGTATGCGCAACTGCCGCAGGACGTGATGCAGGACACCAGGACTCGATCCCCCACCGCTACGGTGCGCACCGCCGGGCCCGTCTCGATCACCGTGCCCACGGCCTCGTGCCCGAGCACTCGGCCGCGCTCGACCTCGGGGACGTCACCGCCGAGGATGTGCAGATCGGTGCCGCAGATCGTCACCGCGTCGACGCGCACGATCGCATCGGTGGCGGATTCCACCTGCGGGTCCGCCACGTCGGTCCACGACCTCCGACCGGGACCGTCGAACACCAAGGCCTTCATGATGGGTCCTTTCCCACGTGGTTCAGACGGCGAGGCAGCAGATGGCCACGGCTTCGGCGACGGAGTCCCCGAGTGGCCCGGCGGTGTCGATCCGGTTGGCGGTCGGCCATTCCGGCGTCGCTCGCCGAAGGGTCGCGGCGATCTCGGGGGTCACCTCCGACGGATCGTCCGACGGTCGGGAGCGAATCCGCCGAACGGCTTCGTCCGCGTCGATCGAGCACATCAGTTCCACGGCCGCACAGTGGTTGCGGTCGGCCATCTCGACGGCGCGCCGCCGCTGTTCGGGATCGCGCCACGAGGCGTCCAGGACGACGGTGTGTCCTCCGGCCAGCAGCCGCGCGCCGCGATCGAGCACCTCCTGGTACACCCGGTCCACCGAACGCGGGTCGTAGCGGCCGGAATCCAACGTTCCGGGCTCTCCCCGAACCTCGCCGGAGGCCACCAACTCGCGCCGCACGTCGTCGGTCGAGATCCGCACGCCGTCGAGGTGTGCGGCCAGTTCCCCGGCCAGCGTGGTCTTTCCGGAGCCGGGTCCGCCGCCGACGAGGATCAGCTGAACTGCCGCGGCGCGCAGGTGGACCACGGCCAGCTGGACGTGTCGACGGGCGTCGTCGGCCGCCGCCGGATGTCCCTGGGCGACGCGGATGCAGTCGACCTTGGCCCGGACGACGGCGCGGTAGGCGACGTAGAAGTGGGCCAGCGACGTGGGTCCGTCGTCGGCGGCGTGGCGCCGGTATGCCGCCATGAAGGCTGCCGCGAGATCGGCGCGTCCGCGGTACTCGAGGTCCATGGCCAGGAACGCCGCGTCGTCGAGGCCGTCGACGTGGCGCAGTCGCTCGTCGAATTCGAGGCAGTCCAGCACCACGGGGCCTTCTGGCATGCAGAACACGTCGTCGGCCTGCAGATCGCCGTGCCCGTCGACGATCCGACCCGCGGCGATCCGAGACGTGAACAGGGGCGCCCGTCCGCGCAGATACCGTGCGGCCAGTCGTCGGACGTCGGCGAGCCACCATGCCGGAACGATCGCGGTCTCGCGATCCAGGACGTCGAGGTTCTCCGTCCAGCGCTGCCCGACGACCGCGGAACGGGCGTCGGCGCTCACGGCGGGTGAGCGCACCGCGCCTGCGTGAAACCGGGCCAGCGCCTGCGCCAGTGCGGACACCTGGTCGTCGGCGGCCTCGTCACCCGTCAGCAGGGCCGCCAGGCTGCGATCGGCGGGGTACCTGCGCATGACGACCACCGGCTCGTCGGCCCCGCCGCGCGGCGAGGCGAAGTGCCCCACCCCCAGGTAGGCCTGCGGCGCCATCCTGCTGTTGAGCAGAACCTCTCGGGCACAACATCGTTCGCGAGCGGCGACGGTTCGGTGATCGAGGAAGTCGGTGCGGATCGACTTCTTGACCTTGTATGCCAGTTCCCCGACGAGGATCACCAGTCCGGTGTGCGTCTCGCGGACGTCGGGATGCAGCGCGGGCACGGCCGACACCGTGTCCTGGGGGCCGGTGGGTGCTACGCGCATGGTGGTGATCGTGCCGGTGCCGACGGCCGGGTCACAGCGGTCATGGGGCCCCTGGGCGTGCCCGAAGGTCCCTGCGGGACGGGGCCGAAGTGCCCTGCCGTCGTCCCCTACCCCGGCGGGTGACCGGCGGGCACCCTGCGATCAGCACCGTCGAGAAAGGCTGCCATGCGCAAGACGTCCGTTCCGGCCGCGGTGATCGAGCATGCCGTGCACCTGGCCTGCCGCGCCCCCTCGTTCCACAACAGCCAGCCGTGGACGTGGGTGGTCGCCGACGACGAGATCCGGCTCTTCGTCGACGCCGAGCGGATCGCGGCGACCGACCGCGGTGGCCGGCAGGCGCTGATCAGCTGCGGCGCCGCGCTGGACCATCTGAGGGTCGCCTGCGCGGCCGCCGGCTGGGAGGCGCTGGTGGACTACTACCCGAATCCGAACAACCAGGGCCACCTCGCCACGATCGACTGCGTGCCGTTGCCGCACGTCACGGACGCCCACCGCAGGCGTGCCGACGCCATCCGCCGCAGGCGCTCCGACCGGCTGCCGTTCGCCGCACCTCGCGGGTGGGCCGACTTCGAACCCGTCATGCGGCGCGCCGTCCACACCGACGTGTCCGCCGTCGACGTCGTGCCGCCGGCCGATCGCCTGGACGTCGCCCGTGCCTCGGCACTGGCCGAGACCCTGCGGGACTACGATTCGGCCTACCACGCCGAATTGGACTCGTGGACGTCACCCTTCAGCGTCGGCGAGGGCATTCCGCACAGTGCGCTGCCGTCCGCCCAGGAGAGTGCCCGGGTGGACGTGGGTCGGCACTTCCCCGTGACACACGGTCTCCCCCGGCGCCCGGACGTCGCCGAGGACCGGTCGACCATCGTCGTGATCTCGGCGCTCGACGACGTCCGCCGCGACGTGCTCGGCTGCGGTGAGACGCTGTCGGCGGTGCTGTTGGAGGCGACGCTGGCCGGTTTGGCCTCCTGCACGCTGTCGCATCTCACGGAGGCGCGCGCCACCAGTGACGTCATCACGGCCATCACCGGGCGACCCTTCCCCGAGGTACTGGTCCGGCTGGGCAGCGTCCCGGCGGACGACGAGGTCCCGCCGCCGACGCCGCGCCGCCCGCTATCCGACGTCCTGCACTTTCGCTGACACGTCACCGCGGCGCTGCGCGGCGTCGCGCATGGCGGTCAGCGTGCTTCGCACCACCAGCGCGGCGACCGGCCCCGCCGCCTCGGCCAGCACGAAGTCGCCGGGATGGCGCAGCGCGATGCGCACCCGCACGATCACCCTGGCCCGGTCCTGCCACCGGGATTCGACGACCCACGCCGTCGTCAGGTCGCACGGCAGCTGCGTGGCCCGCAGGACCAGCGACCGTCCGGGGTCGACGGCGTAAAGCGACATCGGCACCCTCGCCACCACGTGATCACGGATCGACACCGTCAGCAGCGCCGCGGCGGGCGCGGTCGAGCCGTCCCCGGCAGGCTCGGGGGCACGGGCATCCTCCAACCCGACGGCGTGCAGCAGGCTCGCCCACACGGCGTCGGCCGTGGCGTCGATCCATTCGGCCGAGGTGGTGCACGCGACCGGATCCCGAATCACCTCGTCCCCGGGAAGGTGGGCATGCTCCTCCTCCTTCGTGGCCCCCCAGTTGCGGTAGTAGCGTCGGGCGATCCACAGCAGGCCCACCGCGATGAGCACCGTCGGCATCCTCGTCGTCATGGACACGACCCTGGCGCGCAACGGGTCTGGCGGCTAGGGGCTTTCTACCCGGTCCCGTGCAGTGCAGAGCCGGCGCGGGGGACCAATGCCGAGGGCTGCCAGGACCTTGGGCCCTGCCGGCGGACGCCGAACCCCACCTAGCCTTGGGGTGACTGCCGTCGAGAGGCCCGGTTCGGCTGTCCCGAGGCCTCCGGGTTCCTGCTCACTGCCTCCTCACCGCTTGCTCACTGCCTTCCCCACTGCCTTGGAGTTCCCATGCGCCACAACGATCCTCCCTCACCGGCCGTCGTGGTCGGCATCGACGGCTCCCGCCGCGCGGTGGACGCGGCGCTGTGGGCGGTCGAGGAGGCGGTCGAGCGCGACGTACCGCTGCGGCTGGTGTACGCCATCGAACCGTCGGCCACCCGCGCCGGCACGTCCGCCGCCTGTGACTTCGCCACGGCGGAGAGCGCCGTCAGGCACGTCGCGATGGCCATCGAGTCCACGAACCGACCGGTCAAGATAGAGGTCGAGATCATCCAGGGTTCTCCGGTGCAGGCGCTGATGACGGCGTCGCGCGGTGCCCTCATGGTCTGTCTCGGTGCCCTCGGCGTGAACCACGCCCTGGGCAGACGGGTCGGTTCCACCGTCACCGGCCTGGTCGCGCACGCCCACTGTCCGGTGGCGATCGTGGGCTCGGCCGGGCATCGGCCGGGACGGCGTTACGTCATGACCTCCTGCCACGACGGCCCGGACGACGCGGCGGTCGTCACGCTGGCGGTCGAGGAGGCCGTCTTGCGGCAGGCGCCGTTGCGCGTGCTCACGCGTTGGCATCCCAGTTTCACCGACGTCCATGACGGCCGCTCGTTCGCCGAGGGGGCGCGCCAGGCCGCGGGACGGCTGGAGAGATCGCTGCACCGCCACCGTCAGCGCCATCCCGGCCTCGACATCGAAGCCGTGGCCATCAAGGAGAACCCGGTCGACTACTACACCCGCCACGCGCAGTCCATCGACGTGGTCGTGGTGGGACACGGCGTGCACGACGAGTTGTCCCGGCTGCTGGGTCCCGAGCCGCGCCCACCGCTCGACGCCGCCCACGTCACGGTGCTGATCGCCGAGCGGCACGGTGCACTGTGAGCTACTCCCGCGAGTTCGGCTGCCACGCCGACGAGACCGCGTCGGCCGCCACCCGCGACGGTCACCCACCGGCGTCCGGGCCGGAACGCGTCACGGTCTTCCTCGTCGACGATCACGAGGTGGTGCGGCGTGGACTCATCGACATCCTCAGCGCCGAGCCGGGTTTGACGATCGTCGGCGAAGCCGGGACCGCTGCGGCGGCCATGGACCTGATACCCGTGCTGCGCCCGGACGTCGCGGTGCTCGACGTGCGGCTCCCCGACGGCAACGGGATCGAACTGTGCCGCGACCTACTCTCGGTGGTTCCGGATCTGCGGTGCCTGATGTTGACGTCGTTCACGTCGGACCAGGCCATGCTCGACGCCATCCTCGCAGGTGCCAGCGGCTACGTCCTCAAGGACGTCAAGGGGATGGACCTGGCGCACGCCATCAAGGTCGTCAGCACCGGTCGATCCCTCCTGGACAACCGCGCCGCGGCGGCGTTGATGGCCAAGCTTCGCAGCGCGGCACAGCGATCCGACCCGCTGTCCGGGCTCACCGAACAGGAACGCACCCTGCTGGACCTCCTCGGGGAGGGGCTCACGAACCGGCAGATCGCCGCCCGCATGTTCCTCGCCGAGAAGACCGTGAAGAACTACGTATCGCGGCTGCTGGCCAAGCTCGGGATGGAGCGGCGTACCCAGGCAGCAGTCTTCGTGTCCAAGCTGGACCAAGCGTCCGCAGGCTCCCAGGAGGCCCGATGACCAACTCGACGACGCCACCGATCGTGGTGGGGATCGACGGTTCCGATGCCGCCCACCGCGCGGCGCTGTGGGCGGCCGACGAGGTCGGCCACCGGCACGCCGCGCTGCGCCTGGTCTGGGTGGTGCGTACCGACCTGTCGGGAACGCCGACGGCGTCCGAGTACCACCACGCCGTGGACACCGCGAAACACGCGTTGCACGCCGTGCAGGCGGACGTGGCCGCCGCGGCACCCGACGTCGACGTGGAGGTCTCGATCCAGCAGGGCTTTCCGGCGGGCATCCTGCTGGCCGAGTCGCGCGACGCGACGATGCTCTGCCTCGGGTCCTCCGGCATCGGACATCTGGGCGCCGCCTTCCTCGGTTCCACCGTCGCGGAGGTGGCCGCCCACGCGGACTGCCCGGTGGCCATCGTCGCGTCGACGCGGGACTCCGCTCGGTCCACCCGCGAGGCATCCTGGGTCGTGTTCCCGGCTGATCCGTGGACCAGCGACGACCGCGCCGCCGCCGCGGCCATGCAGCAGGCCGAGGTGCTGCACCGGCCCGTGCTGGCATTGGGTACACGTCACCCGAACCTCGGCCTGGTACCCAGCGACACCCTCAGCGACATGGCGGCACGCTGGTCTCTGGCGCATCCCGGCATCCGCGTCCACCCCGTCTGGACCGACGGCGACCTGGCGGGCTTCGTGAAGGCGAACCCCGAGTTGAACGCCCTGGTGGTGATCGACGAAGCCCACGCGGCCGACGTCGCGGCCCTGATCCGTGCCGGCCACGCGCATGCCGCCGGGGTCGAGTTCGTGGTCGTGGTGTCCCGGGAACACGCGCACGAGCGACCTACCGAACGGACCGCCGCGCCGCGGTGACGTCCGGCGTTCCCGCCCGTCCCGCCGGCCGATGCAGTGGCCGCGGAAGTAATTCCAACGCCAGCAGCGCCACCAGCGCCACCGGGAGACGACCGAGCGACACCACCACGAAGCGGCGCCGCCCGAAGGAGTGGAACTTGCGCAAGTAGTCATACAGCGAGCCGAGTCCGATCACGGGATCCAGGACGTGGCTGGCGATGCGGGCGATCCGCAGACCCCACGAGCGGGGCCGCTCGTCGAAGAGTTCGGGAAACGGCGCGAAGGCCAGGGACAGTCGGCTGACCCCGTGCCCTCGACACCACTCGATGGTCTCGACGGTGAGGCGCTCCTCGACGCCGTTCGGGGCATCGGGCCGACGCCAGCCGTTGTCGAGGCTGACGTCGCTCCCCCCGCCCGCCTGGGCATAGCGCTGAAAGCCCACCACCCGCCCCGTGCGATCGCGACCGAGCGTCAGGAACACGCCCGGATAGCGACCGTCGAGCAGATGGTCCAACGTCATGGAGAACCCGCGGTCCATGCGACACCGCCGGTGAGACGCCCGCAGCACGGCGCACAGCTGCGCCAACAGCTCGGGTGTGACGTCCCGTTCGGACACGATCTCCGCGGTCACGCCACAGCGCCGGGTCCTCGCGACCGCCTGCCGCAGGTTGCGAAACGCCCTGCCGACCATGCGGAAGTCGGCCACGTCGATCACGACGTCGCGACCGAACGGGATCGCCATGGGTCTGCGGCCGACGACGCGCTCGTCGCGCCACAACTCGACCGCCGCTTCCCCGCAGCCCAGGACCACCGGGTGCCAGCCCCGTTGCCTGCAGGCGTCGGCAAAGCGGTGCACCAGGCGCGGAAAGGCCTCGGCGTTCCCGATCGGGTCACCGCTGACGACGGCGCAGCCGAAGGTCACGCGATAGGCGATGGCCGCCCCGTCGACGACGATCACGTCCTTGCGCTCCGACATCGCGAAGGGGGCAAGGGGATCGTCGTGGGTCGACGCGATCAGGGGCCACGCCCGCCCGCCACGCCCGCGGATCGGTCGGCGGCGCAGCGGCCCGGACCATCGCGTCGACCACGAGGACGACGACGACGGTGAGCACGGCGAAGACCGCCACGCCCGCGACGGTGGTTCCGCCGCTCGACGCGGACCCGGCTAGGGCAGCAACGGTAGCTGCCACAATGACTCGTCGACGTCGAGTTGCCACAGCCGACCGGCGTTGAGCCGCACGATCCCCAAGGCCCCGCCGATCAGGATGGCGGCCAGCGGAACGGCGCCCAGGACCGCCGTCGCCACCGCGGCCCGCACGTCGGCGGGACCGGCGGTCATCACGTCGAACCACGAATCACACAGCAGCAGAATGCCGGTCGTGAAGGCGAAGAACACCAGGAGTTGGCGGTGCCGCCACGCGAGCACCGCCGTCGCCGCCATGAACGCGACCAGCAGGCAGTCGAAACCGACCCAGGCCACGGTCCAGTGCCGCACCACGTACGTCGGCGGCAGGCTCACCGCCAGGTAGGCGATCCAGGGGATCATGAACGTCGCCCCCGCCGCCATGAGCCCCAGGTGCACCCGACGCAACGTCGCCGCGAATCCCCGCGGGCGCAGCTCCGTTGCCGGCCGTTGCAGCCTGCTGATGAGGTCTCGGCGCTCCCAGGGCGTGAGCGCGGCGATCTGCTCGTCGGTCAGCACGACTCCCGTCATCGGAGGCCTCCCCGTGTCGTGCCGGCGTCGCAGTTGCCCACCCAACGTAGGGCTGCCGAGGGGAACGCGTCGATGGACATTGGTCTCCAGGACGCCGCCCCATGGGCGCACCACCAATTCTGGGAGTTTCCCAAGAACTTCCCGTTAATCTCGGGGCCTGCGCGGCCGACGGAGTGCCGATCCCCCCTCGGCACCGTCGGCCGCGCTTTCCCCACCACCCACCCGTGCTCTCCCCCTTCCCCCGCCGCCCACCCGTGCTCTCCCCCTTCCCCCGCCGCCCACCCGTGCTCTCCCCCTCCCCTCTCGCGCATACCCTGTCGTACAACGTGTTTGGCAAGGCTACGTTTGCTGGCGGTGCGACCCGCCGCGGGTTAGCGTTCCCGTCGTGAACGCACCGACACATCCGGCGGAGCCGCACAGCGGTTCCATGGCCTCGCGACTGAACTGGTTGCGAGCCGGGGTGCTCGGCGCCAACGACGGCATCGTCTCCACCGCGGGCATCGTCGTGGGCGTCGCGGCCGCGACCGCCGAACGCGGCCCCATCCTCACCGCGGGGCTGGCCGGACTCGCGGCGGGCGCCGTGTCCATGGCGCTGGGCGAGTACGTCTCGGTGAGCACGCAGCGCGACACCGAACGGGCACTGCTGAGCAAGGAGCGCCGCGAACTTCGCGAGGATCCCGACGCCGAACTGGAAGAGCTGGCGCTGATCTACCAGGATCGCGGATTGTCGCCCGCCACCGCGAAGGCGGTCGCGACCGAACTCACCGCACACGATGCGATCAAGGCCCACGCGGAAGCAGAACTCGGCATCGACCCCGACGACCTCACCAACCCCTGGCAGGCGGCCCTGTCGTCGGCGCTGTCGTTCACCGTGGGCGCGCTCCTGCCCCTGCTGGCAATCCTGTTGCCGCCCACCTCGTTGCGGGTGCCGGTGACGGTGGTCGCGGTGCTACTCGCGCTGGCCGTCACCGGTATCACCTCCGCCGTGCTCGGCGGCGCACCTCGCGGGCCGGCGATCGTCCGAAACGTGGTGGGCGGGGCTCTCGCCCTTGCCGTCACCTATGGCGTCGGCCACCTCGTCGGCGCCGCGATCGCCTGAACCAACCCGAACCTGCCCACCCCTTCGAGACGGAGACCGATGTCGACCATCGCCGGCTTACCCGCCCACGTCCTGCTGGTGCACTTCGTCGTGGTGCTCATTCCCCTCACCGCGCTACTGGCGGTCCTGTGCGCCGTCTGGCCGGCCGCGCGCCGCCACCTCGTCTGGCTGGTGGCGGCCTTGGCGGTCGCCGTCGCGGCCATCACCCCCGTGACCACCGAGGCCGGGGAATGGCTGGAGCATCGTTCCGGCCCCTCCGAGGCGGTGCACGTCCACGCCGAACTCGGCGACACCATGCCGTACTTCGCGGTGGGTCTGGTGGTCGCGGCGGCCTTGCTCGTCGCCGTCCACCTGCTCGATCGGCGCGGCCGCACGCTGCCGGCGATCGCCGCCGTCGTGGTCGCGGTCGTGGTCGTCGCGGCCAGCGCCGCCGCCGTCATCCAGGTCTACCGGGTGGGCGACTCGGGGGCACGCTCCGCCTGGGGTTCGGAGGCCGGCGCGGCGGACGGCGGCGACTGACCAGCCGCCACCACCGGGACACGGCGCCGCACGGTTGCCTGCTCACGACGACCCGGCGAGTTCCAGCACCTCGGTGCACCCCTGGGCGAGGCAGTCGCGCAGCAGGTCGACGTCGCGCACGGCGGCGACGTCGACGTTGAACCCGATGGCACACGTGTCCGCATAGGACAGCAGGGTGGCGTTGAGCGCGGCACCCAGAGTCGGTCCGAACGCATATTGCATCCGCACCGGCGCGCCGCCCATCGAGACGGGCGCCGCGAACCCCGGCACGTCGCTGGCCAAGAAGTCCACCCGGCGCAACAACGAGGCCACGTACGCGCGCGGAACCACGTTCAGCGCGCCGGCGATGGGTTCGGTCAGCGGCAGGGACCGTTCGTGCCGGGCGCCCGCGGTGCGTTCCCGGATCAGCTGGATCCGACGGCGGGGATCCACGACGTCCACCGGGACGGCCATGCGGGCCAACGTCGCCCGGTTGCCCCCGCGGGGGTCCGCGCTGCGACGGATGCTGATCGGCATCGACAGCATCAGGTCCCCCACCGCCACGCCGCGGGCGTGGTGGTAGCGCCGCAGACCGCCGGTGACCGCGGCGATGAAGGCGTCGTTGAGCGAACCGCCGGCCGCGTGCCCCGCGGCCAGCAGGTCTGCGGTGGGCACTTCCTGCACGGCCAGCCGCCGGATCGCGCTGCGCGAGCGCATGATCGGCGAGAGCGGTCCCTCGACGGGTCGAGCCGTCCGATACACCGAGGCGGCGGTCGATACGAGGTCCACGACGGAGCCCACCGGGTCCCGGACGACCTCGGCGGCGCGTTCGGTGACCCCCCACCACCCCGAGACGATCCGCCGCGCCAAGCCCGCCTCCCGGGCGGCGAGATCACCCAACCCCTGCAGTCCGAGAAGTCCAGACGATGCCGCACGTTCGTGGCCGTCGGGGTGTGGCGCCCTTGGTCGCGCCCCGTCGTCACCGGGTCGGTCCGGGTGGTCGTAGAGGACCTCGGCGACGTCGAGAGCCCCCAGGCCGTCGGTGAGGCCGTGGTCGAAACGGCACAGCAGCGCAGCAGCATCGCCGGACCGATCGGCGAACAACGTGGCGTCCCACAGCGGCCGACGCCGATCGAACCCCGCCATCACCATGCCTTGGGCGCATTCCAGCAACATGGCCAGGTCCACCGGCTCGGCCGTGACGACCCGGCGCAGATGGTCGGCGACGTCGAAGTCGAGGTCGACGCTCCACCGCGGGCGCAGTCCCGGCCAGGGCGCCACCACCCGCTCGCGGAACCGCACGACGGCCTTCGCGACGCTCGCGAAGCGGTCGACGACGACGTCCCAATCCGGGCTGCCCGCGAACACGGTCATCGTGACGATGGTCGACTGCAGCACCGGGTCGGATCCCAGTGACCACATGAACTGATCCGTGCCGCTGAGGGTTTCGGGCGCGTCGTAGGTGACCATGAATCCCTCCCGGGGGTGCCGTCAGGACCGTCGGCGCGGTCGTCGACGCAAGGGTCGATCCGGACATGGCAATCCGGACATGCTCATCGCCTCCGCTGCGGTCCACAAGAGAACTTGGTCCCTGGCGAACGGGGCCTTGAGCGCATCGACCGGGGTACCGAAGTTCTTGCCCCGGCCACGCTTTCACGGCGAGCATGCACTCGGACCTGCGACACCGCACCGCGGGCGCAGCCGGAGCGGAGGACACATGACCACGGAGAACTCGGCCGACGTCGTCGTCGGAGTCGACGGATCGACCGGCGGCGTGGGTGCCGCCTGTTGGGCGGCCGGACTCGCCGACGCCTGCGGCGCGCACCTGCACCTGGTGCACTCCCTGCCGTCGATGGGCCATCACGTCTCGGATGCCTCGATGATCGCCATCCGGGCGGCCGCCTCCGAGGACCAGCGTGCCATCGGCGAACGGTTCCTGCACCGCGCCACCGAGGTGGTCACCCGACGCCATCCCGAGGTGACGGTGACCACCGAGTGCCTCGACGAGCCGATCGCCGAGGGGCTCGTGCGCGCCTCCAAGCGCGCCGAGGTGGTGGTCGTCGGCTGCGAG
Source organism: Mycobacterium sp. DHQP2018-32-09 (assembly GCF_058148405.1). Lineage (NCBI taxonomy): Bacteria > Bacillati > Actinomycetota > Actinomycetes > Mycobacteriales > Mycobacteriaceae > Mycobacterium > Mycobacterium sp. DHQP2018-32-09. Next base: position 117,583 of record NZ_JBYVYK010000004.1, read on the forward strand.
GACGTCAATCCCGCCGCAGCACTGCTGGTCGGTTCGACGTCGCTGGCCGTCGCCACCCACGCCGCCTGCCCCGTCGTGGTGTGGCGCGACGTGGCCACTCCCGACGACAGACCGGTGCTGGTGGGGGTGGACGACACGCCGGCGGGCACGACGGCGCTCGAGACGGCGTTCGGGTACGCCGAACGCCTCGGGGTACCGGTCCGCGCCGTGCACGCCTGGCGATACGCCCTGGAGGCCGGGCGCGTGCCCATCCCCTACGTCATCGACTGGGAGGCGGTCAAGGCGGCCGAGGCACGCTTCCTGCACACGGCGGTGGCGCCACTGCGCGATCGCCATCCCGACGCCGACGTCGAATGCCGCGTCGTCCAGGGCAAGCCGAGTTCCGCTCTGCTGCAGCAGTGTGCCGATGCTCAGCTCGTGGTGGTGGGCAACCATCGGCGGAGCGCGCTCACCTCGGTGGTCCTCGGGTCGACTCCCCTGAACCTGCTGCATCACAGTCCGATTCCCGTCATGGTGTGCCACGCGGAGCAGCGGTGAACGCCCCGGGTGCGGATCCGGCGGCCTCCGGCACGTCGTCGCGGGCCCCCGAATCCCGCAGCGGCTGCGGTGGTGTGGTCGTCGGCGTCGACGGATCGAAGTGTGCGGCACACGCCTTGCGGTGGGCGGCCGGCGACGCCGGGTTGCGGCGGGTCCCGCTGACCATCGTCGGCGCCCTGCCACCGCCGGACGGCGCACTCGTGGCGGCACCTCCCGCGAGCGTGCTCGCACGGCTCGAGCAGTCGGTCCGGGACATGCTCGCCGAGTACCGCGACCTCGCCATCTCGAGCGCCGACCCGTCGTTGGCGGTGGTGACGGCGATGCCGTCCTCCACCGCGAGCGCCGCACTCGTCGATGCGTCGCGTACGGCGAGTCTGGTGGTGGTGGGCCGACGGGGCCGCAGTGCCGTCACGCGGGCGCTGCTGGGGTCGGTGTCCGCCGCGGTCCTGCACGGCGCGCACTGTCCGGTCGCCGTGGTGCACGACGCCGAACCGCCCGCCGACGCCGACGCACCCGTCCTCGTCGGCGTCGACGGCTCGCATCAGGGCGACGTGGCACTGGAGGTGGCATGTTACGAGGCGTCGCTGCGAGGCGTGGATCTGGTGGCGGTGCACGCCTGGTGGACCCCGGGAGCCTGGGAGCTGCCGGTCGCCGATCTCGAGGCGTTGCAACGGGATCTCGACGGCTGGCTGGCCGATCGGCTGCAGGTCTGGGAGCGCCGCTATCCGGGCGTGTCGATCCGCCGGGTGATCGTCCGCGACCGTCCCGCACGACGACTGCTCGACATGCCGCGCCGACCCCAGCTCGTGGTCGTCGGATCGCATGGCCGCCGGGGGGTCTCGGGTCTGTTGTTGGGTTCGGTGAGCAACGCGGTGGTGCAATCGGCCGACGTGCCGGTGATCGTGGCGCGGTAGCAGCGCCGCGCGATGCGCACGTCGGACGTCGTGTCGAGAACGGAAGTGGGTGAGACCGTGCCTGAGGGTGAGACCGTGCCGGAGGATGAGACCGAGTCGACGGCTCGTGGACACGTCGTGGTGGGGGTGGACGGATCGCCGGCGTCGAACGCCGCACTGCGCTGGGCGGCGCGCGACGCCGCGCTGCGGCGGGCACCGCTGCGGATCGTCCACGCGGTGCCGCCCATCACGGGTTCACCGCTCGGACCCAGGATTGCACCGGCCGCCGTCGACGCCGAACGCACCGCGGGCCGGCGCGTTCTCGAGGAGGCGGCGCGACTGGCCGAGACCGCCGTCGCAGCTCCCATCGTCGTCGCCACGGACATGCCCACGGCCGCAGCGGCGCAGGCCCTGATCGACGCGTCGCGGGAGGCCGCCCTGCTGGTGGTGGGACGACGGGGCCGCAGCGCGCTCGACCGGGTGCTGCTCGGCTCGGTCGGGGCGGCCGCCATCCACGGCTCCCGCTGCCCCGTCGCGGTGGTCGGCGACGACGGTGACCACGGTGACCACGGTGACGACGGCGCCGCCGCGACGAGGACGGGTGCCCCGATCCTGGTCGGCGTAGACGGCTCCCGGTGTGGACGGGCCGCGTTGGCCGTCGCGTACGCCGAGGCAGCGCTGCGGGGTGCGGATCTGGTGGCGCTGCACGCATGGTGGTCGCCCGGCGCGTGGGAGTTCGCCGGGTTGGACTGGGACGCCATCAGCCGCGAGCAGGACACCTGGCTGGCCGAGCAACTCGCGCCGTTCCAGCAGCGCCATCCCGACGTGCACGTGCGGCGGCTGGTGGTCCGCGACCAACCCGCCCGACGGCTGGTGGACTCCGCCGAGCACCCGCAACTCGTGGTGGTCGGCGGTCACGGTCACGGCAGACTCGCCGGCATGCTGCTGGGCTCCGTGAGCAACGCCGTGGTGCAGGCCGCACACGTCCCGGTGATCGTCGTGCGCGATCACGCGGCGGCGGACGGCCCCGGGGACGGCTGACCGCTTGGGCCGGCTCACCGTTCGAAACGACCGGACTTCTCGTCGAGCCGGATCCGGTACACCCCGGACGCGGCGACGACCTCCGGATCGGGATGGTCGTGCGGGACGTCCCGCCCGAGCAGCGGCACGATGCGCCGTACCAGTACGTCGAGATCGCGGCGGGCGATGTCGCCGCCCGGGAATTCCGCACGCCCCCAGGCGATGACGCTGCGCCACTGTGACAGCGTGGCGCCCACCTCGTCGACTTCGAAACAGACGTCGGGGTGTGCGCGCAATGCCGTCTGCTTGGCTCCCGGCATGGTGTGACCGAGTATCGAGCCGTCGTCGTAGACGTAGCACACCGGCACGACGTACGGTCGGCCTGCGCTGAGACAGCCGATCCGCCCGACCACGTTGGTGCGCAGCACGTCCTCGATCTCCTCTGCGCTCAAGCTGCCCAGCATCGCCACTCCCCTCGTCGAATCGTCTCCGGCACAGTCGAATCAGTGCGACACACGTCGTCGCGGGGCCGGTCATTCGGGACTTCGTACCCTGGCGGCGGCCGCACGTCGTGGCGACGCTGGTGCTCGTGCAGACCCCTGACGGCAACGCCCAGCATGGCATCGGGAACCTCGACGACGGTGAGGACGACGGTGAGGAACCCGGCAACCTCGCCTTCTCGAATCACCCGGTGTCGGCTGCGCGGCACGAGGACGTCGAGATCCCGCTGCCCGGCGTGCGGTTGGCCGGCCGGCTGGTGATCCCCGAAGACGCCACCGCCGTGGTGGCGTTCGTGCACGGCAGCGGCAGCAGCCGCCACAGTCCCCGCAACCGGTTCGTCGCGCAGGTCCTCCATGACGCGGGCATCGCGACGCTGCTGTTCGACCTGTTGACGCCCGACGAGGAGCGCAACCGGGCCAACGTCTTCGACATCACCCTGCTCGCGACACGGCTCGTCGAGGTCACCCAGTGGCTGCGGCGGCGAGCCGACGTCGGCGAACTGCCGCTGGGCTACTTCGGCGCGAGCACGGGCGCCGCGGCCGCCCTGCTGGCGTCGACCGATCCGCAGGCGCAGCCGCGGGCGGTCGTCTCGCGCGGCGGCAGGCCCGACCTTGCCGGGCCCGCGCTGCAGCGCGTGACGGCACCGACCCTGCTCATCGTCGGCGGCGCCGATCACCAGGTGCTCGAGCTGAATCGCGCTGCGCGCAGAGCCATGCCGGGCCGGTGTGACCTCGTCGTCGTCCCCGGTGCCACGCATCTCTTCGAAGAACCCGGGACACTGGAGGCCGCCGCCCGGCTGGCGCGCGACTGGTTCCACGACCACCTCCGATGATTCCGATTGCCTGCGGTTGCCGTGTGCTCGCCGTGGGTTCCGAAGGTGTCGACGTGCCTGGCGCCCCGTCAGTTCGCCACGAGCATCCCGTTCACCAGGTCCTGCGCCGAGCGCAGCTGCCGGTCGGCGGCCTCCATGTCGGAGGTGAACTCCCCGGCGGTCTCGTTCTCGGATCCGGCCTGTGCCGCCAGACACACGTGCGAGGCCAAGTGGGCATCGTCGACGGCACCCTGGACGTCGGCGTTCAACGTCGGCTCGGGCGCGGGAAGATGCGCGCGCAGCCGCAACGCACTGGCGTCGTGCATCGTCTGACACACCAGGAACAGGGCTCGCGCGTTGCCCTCCGCGATCGCGCTGCGCGCCTGTTGAATGGTGTCCTGCAGACCCTCGACGTCGGGTTGGGCCTGCCTCCACCACTGTTGGACGCCGACGCGGTCGGAGTTCGTCACCACCCGCGTGGTCGAGGTGGCGTGGCCCACGAGGTATCCCGCGGCGGCCATGCCCGTGAGCGCGGCGACGGCGCCGATCGCCAGCACCCACCGGCGCCGCCTGCCGCGTGGGGCAGGCGGCTCGACCGCGGGCGGGGCTTCCCGCTTCCCGTCGGGGTGCACCTGCGCCGTGGCCGCACCCTGGGACACGTCGATCGTGTCCGTCCCGTCTTCGTTGCGCACGTCGGTCCTCCTGAGCAGGCCATCACCGAGTCACGATGCTCCCCGCGGCGAGCGCTTCGCCAGGGTCGCAAGTCCCTTGCCCGCGACGCCGAGGGCCATCGGACCCTGGCGACGTGCGACACCGAACGCGACACTCGCCGGCAGGACGAACGGGAGGGGTTTCCATGAACCACACGGGGAGACGGCGTACCGCCGACCGGGCGGGAATCCGGGTGCTGGGCGCCGCAGAGGGCATCCTGAGCGTGCTGAACGGCTGCAGCCTCGACGAGGCGTTCCTGGAACTGGTGTCGAAGGCCAAGCTCCACAACGTCGATCCGCTGGCACTGGCCGAGGCGGTGGTCGCGCTGGTCGAGGCGGCGGGATCGGACGACGACGCCACCGCCTCGGCTGCGGCCGCCGAGTGGGGCGAGCGCCTGCGCCTGGTGCACTGACCCGGTCACTCCTCGAAGTCGACCGTGCCGCCGCCCCTGAGCGTCTGCGTCCGGCCCCGGCATTCGACGACGACCGCGGGCGCATCCGACGGCTCGGCGGTCAGCGTGGCCCGCCGTCCCACCGCACGCAGCCACAGCCGATGACCGCGATAGCGGAATGCGAATGCCAAGGGCCCCAACTCCCGTGGCCACAGCGGCCCGACCACGAGCCGGTCGCTTCGGAACTCCAGCCCGGTGAAGCACCGCTGCAGCAGGTCGATGCTCCCCGCCATCGCAGCCAGATGGATGCCCTCGGCGGTGGTGCCGCTCTGGACGTCGACGACGTCGGAAGCCAGCGCCTGCCGGAAGTAGTGCATCGCCTCGTGACGGTTGCCGCGGGCCAGCACCCAGGAGTGCACGACCGCACTCAGCGTCGAACCGTGCGACGTCCGGCTCTGGTAGTACGCGATGGTGCGCGGAATCTGTTCCGGGGTCAGACGGTATCCCAACCGGGCGAACAGTTCGTAGAGTTCGTCCGCCGAGAGGAGATAGAACAGCATCACGGTGTCGGCCTGTTTGCCTGCCTGGTACCGGTTGACGTCGTCGCCTTCGGCTTCCAGGATGCGGTCCAGCCGCTGCAGGTCCGGGTACCGCTCCCGGTAGGCGGCCCAGTCGAGGTCCTGAAGGTCGGCGTAGCCGTCGAACTGGCTGATCACCCCGTCGTGAAAGGGCACGAACATCCTGCGGCTCACGTCGTCCCAGCGCCGCAGTTCGGGGTCGTCGATGCCCAACGCCTCCAACAGGGACAGCCGGTAGTAGTCGGGCATGGTCGCCATGGCGTCCAGCGCACGCAGGATCACCCACACCGCCATGACGTTGGTGTAGGCATTGTCGTCGACGCCGGCGAACGCGCGCCCGGGGTACCCGGAGTGGAACTCGTCGGGCCCGATGACGCCGCGTACCACGTAACGTCCACGCCTGGAGTCGAATTCGCACCGACTGACCCAGAACCGCGCTACCTCGGCCAACAGCTCGGCACCGTAGTCGATGAGGAACCCGATGTCGCCCGTCACCTGGTAGTACTGCCAGACGTCGTAGGCGACGGCGATGCCGACGTGATGGGCGCGCGCGCTGAAGTCCGGGCACCAGTGACCTGATCGCGGGTTCAGGTGCAGTTGCTGGCTGACCTCACGCCCGTCGCTGGCCGATTGCCACGGAAACATGGCACCGGCGAAGCCGGCCGCACGGGCAGCCCGGCGCGCCTCGGGCAGCCGGCGGTAGCGGTACATCAGCAGCGACTTGGTCACCATCGGCAACCGCAGGTTGGTCACCGGGAACACGAAAAGCTCGTCCCAGAACACGTGGCCGCGATATGCCTCACCGTGCAAACCCCGTGCGGGTACGCCGACGTCGAGATCGGCGGTGTGCACCGACAGGGTCTGCAACAGGTGCATCTGATGCAGCCGCACGACGCGCAGCGATGCGTCGTCGATGCCGACGTCGATGGCGAATCGTTCCCACAGATGCGCCCACGCCACCCGGTGTCCCCGTGCGAGTTCGGCCCAGTCCGAGACGCGTTCGAGTTCGCGCAGCGCATCGGCGGCCGGTTCGGCGATGGCGTGGTCGCGCCCGGTGAACACCGCGGCCACCTTCTCGACGAAGACGGGCCGACCCGCGACGACGTCGACGGTCAGCTCCTGGGCGATGCTGCGATCATCGCGGACCAGGTGGCGTTGCGGCGCCAGGTCGAGGCCGTCGCCACCGTGGACGACCGTCCTGATGGCCACCGCGACCCTCAGCGTGGATTGCACCGTCACCGCCTCGAGGAGCAGCGATGCGTCGTCGGCAGCGGTCGTGCGCTCGATCACCAGGTGCCGCGACGACAGGTCCCGATACCGCTGTACGCCCGTGTTCGCCACGTCGCCGTCGATCCCGGATCGGAACACCACTGCGCCCGAGTAGTTCTCGGCCACGAACTGCATGTCGAGCGCCCCGACGTGAGGCAGGTGCATCGCGACGAAGCGGCGCTGCGTCACCGCGACGACGTGCCCCGCGTGGTCGCGGATCCGGAACGTGCGGAGCACCATGGCGTGACGCAGGTCGACGGTGAGGGCGTACGACAGCACCTCGGCGTCGTCGACGCCGAACCACGGTCCCTCCCCGAATCGAAACGTCAAGGGCAGCCAGCTCGGCAGGTTGACCATGCTCTCGTTGGAGATGGCGATGCCCCCGACCTCGTCGTCGAGCCGGTCGTAGATGCCCGCGACGTACGTGCCGGGATAGTGCACGGCGCAGGCGCGACACTCGGGAGCGCTACCGCGAACGGCCTGGTAGCCGTTGCCGACCGTACCCAGGGATTCCCGCAGCCGTTCCTCGTGCGGCACGTAGCCGTCGAAGGTCATGGTCCACGCGGCCGCACTGCTGCGGTCGCGCCGGACGCGGTCGGCAAGGGACACCAGGAACGCACACACCGCGTCGGGCCCGGCGAGGGCGACGTGCGCCGCGGTGGGGCGATCGCCGTCCTCGTCGTGGCGCACCACCACGCCCAGGCCGCGATGGCGGATGGCGTCGAACGCATCCTCGTCCGTCAGATCGTCGCCCAGATAGATCGGCAGCTGCAGCTCGGCATCCGACATGCGTCCGATCAACCACTCGACGGCCGAGCCCTTGTCCCAGTCGATCGTCGGCCGCAGCTCGACGACCTTGCGTCCCCCGGTGACGGGCAGGTTCAGTCGTTGGCCCACGATCTTGACCACCGACTCGATGGTGGGCACGCGAGCGGCAGCGGCATTGCGGTAGTGCACGGCGACCGCGAACGCCTTGCGCTCCACCAGCACGCCGTCGATGCCGGTGAGCTGACGTTCGACGTCGTCGGCCGCGGCCCGCAGGACGTCGACGCTGGCCGCGGCGACGTCGTTGGCCACGGTGCTGCCGTCGGGAGAGGTCAGTTGCAGCCCATGGCACCCGGCATACCAGACGCCGGGGATTCCCACGCGCTGCCGGACGTCGTCCACGGCGCGCCCGCTGACCACCGCGACCGGGCAGCGCGCGGCGATCGCCCGGATCGCCTCGGCCCCCTCGGGGGTCAGCTGGGCCGTCGCTGGATCGTTGACGATCTCCGACAGGGTGCCGTCGAAGTCGACGAGAACCACCGGCTGCCTGGTCGTGATCATCCCGGCGATCTGCTCCAGCCGTCGCGCCGCGTCGTCGAGTTCGGACTGGCGGCGGTACCCGGTGGGCACCGAGATGCCCACGGCGTCGGGGACCACGGCATCGGCACCGCACCGCCGGAGCCGTTCGACGTCACCGGTCTCGTCGACACCGATCACCAACGCGAATCCGGCGTCGCGTGCCTGGCCGACCGCCGCCTCGCCGTGGGCGATCACGACGCTGCGTTCGCGCCGCAGGCCGAACTGGTCGGCCAGCGACGCCACGCCGGCGGCACCCGGCCCCACCACCGTGGGACACGTCTGCGCGATCCCGGCCGCCCGCACGGCGTCGACGCACTCGGCCTGCCCGCAGCGGATCACCGCGGTGATGCCGACGGCACACAGCTGCCGCTCCAGGTCCGCGCAACTGCGCACCAGCGGTTCGGCGACGAGGTGGCCGGCGGCGTCGTCCAGGTCGATGAGCACGGTGTCGTAGTAGCGGGGATCGATGCGAACCGCGCCCTGCGTGTCGGCCATGCGCGGCATCCCCCGGTCATCCCTGCCGGGCGACGATCACCGGCATGCGGGCTCCCTGTGCCACGGCCGAACTCACCGAGCCCAGCAACCTGCCCGTGAGCCCACCCCTGCCGTGACTGCCCACCACCAGCAGCTGCGCGTCGCCCCCGTGCTGCAACAGGCGCCGTGCCGGGTGACCCCTCTCGACGAACGTCCGCACCTCGACCTCGGGACGGCGCCGGATCCAGCCCGACAACCGCTCCGCCAGCGCTTCCCGGGCCGCATCCTCGGCCCAGTCCGTCACGCCCGGGCAAGCCTCGTCACCGCCACCACCCTCGACGTCCGTCCACACGGACACGGCGTGCAGTTCAACGTTCCGCAGCGACGCCTCGTAGAAGGCGATCTCGAGGGCCGGCTCCGACGCCGGGGATTCGTCGACACCGACCACGACCGGTGCCCGAGACGGGTTGGGCATCAACGGGTCCTCGTCGTGGATCACCGCCACGGGGCAGTGGGCACGGTGGACCAAACCCGTCGACACCGACCCCAGCAGCAGGCCCGCGACACCCCCGAGTCCGCGGCATCCCACCACCATCAGCTCGGCGGCCTCCGAGAGGTCGACGAGCGTCGGTACGAAGGGCGCCAGGGCCAGGTGGTGACGGACCGGAATCTTCGGCGACGACGTGATGGCGTCGGCGACCCAGTCCAGCGCCTGACCCACGATCGCCTCGGCACGCCGGTCGCGCTCCTCCCAGAACGCCGCACTGACCGGCGCGTCCATCCACGACACGATGGTCGCGGTGGGCATGACGTGCACGACGGTCAGCGGCACCGAACGCAGCGCGGCGTCGCGGGCCGCCCAATCCACGGCCACCCGTGACTGCGGTGAGCCGTCGACGCCGACGATCACTCCGTGGCGCGCCCGTCGGCGTTTCGACGTCGATGTCATGGACCCTCGCCCCCTCCCCCGGTGTGGTCCCCGGTCCTATGCGTCAATGCCGGCTGCCGTCGGGGAACGACTCGAGTTCGCGTTCCCAGTCGATCAGCCGGCCGACGTCGAGCCACCACCGCAGCACCCACGTCGCGACGGCCATCACCGCCGCGAAGCTCAGCCACGCCGCAGCGGCCAGGACCGTCGCCGCCACCGCCGCCTGACCGGCGGGCGCCGGGCCCGAGGTCAGGTCGCCCGCGGGGTCCAGCCAGACGCCGATCTCGTCGCCGGCGTGCACCTTGGACGGCCATTCCACCACGCCGGTGTGCGTCGCGCCGTCGACCGTCCAGCTGACGTCGGCGACGTAGTCGTCGCGGGGCCCGACGACGACGGCTCGGCCGTCTGACATCGCCTTGGCGGTCACCGACCGCAGTGTTGCCACGCGGGCCGTTTCCGCGGCGATCAGCCGCTCGTGCGAGGAGGTCCCGACGGCCGCGGCCACCGGAATCGCCAGGACGACGAGCACCATGGCGAACACCGTCGCGATGGCCTCCACCCGATCGCTGATGCGCAGCATGTCATTTCGCCGCAGGCCCCACAGCAGTCGGCCGTGCGGCCATCTCAACGTGAAGTTCTCCATTCCGGTTCCCTAGTCCAGGCGCCCGGCTGGCGCCGCCCATCGGCGATCGTCGTCGTCTCGGCCTCGCATGGTGAGAGCCCAACGTCACCTGCCGACGAGTCGATGGCCTCCGTCGGCATCGACTCGTCGGCCGACCGGCGGTGACGAAGTTCCCTTGGCACGCGCCATGGCGGCCACCTAACGTGCCCGATCGAGGCGTCGGCACTTCCCGGGGGGCGATGGATGACGAGCACCAGTGCGGCGACGACGCCGGGAGATCCCGCCGTGGATCATGGCTCGGGACAGGGCTCGGATCATGCCTCGGAACATGCCGTCGTGTTGCACGACGGGACCAGCGCGGTCATCCGCAGGCTACGGCCCGACGACGTCGATGCGGTGGTCGCCCTTGCGGATTCGCTCAGCGACGACGAGCGCTACCACCGCTTCTTCACGGTGCATCCGCGCTACCTCTGCCAGTGGGCCTCCTCGTTGGTCGATCCCGCACCCGACGCCGTCGCGCTCGGCGCGTTCGACCACGGGTCGTTGGTCGGGATGGCGAACTACACACCCGCGGACGCGCCCCACACCGTGGAGATCTCCGTGCTCATCGGACACCAGAACCACGACCGCGGACTGTGCACGGCGCTGCTGACCGACCTGGCGGCCCTCGCGCGGCGTGCGGGTCACCACCGCGCCGTGGCCGACGTCCTCGTCGAGAACACCGCGATGCGGCGGGTGCTGCTCGACGCGCACGTACCGGTGACGTGGCACCGCGACGGATCGGTGTACTCGGTCGAGATCGATCTGCGCCGGTTGGCGAATCCCTCGGAGCGGACCTCGGAGCGGACCTTGGAGCGGACCTTGGAGCGCACGCCGTGAGCGTCATCCACAAGACCGTGCGGGACTGGTCGGTGACTCCCAACCTCACCGACTACGACCGAACCCGAGAGACCTTCGACTGGGCGGAGGTACCCGACCCCTGCGCGGGCATGCCGGGCGGCGGGTGCAACATCGCCTACGCCGCGGTGGACCGGCACGCCGGCGGTGCGCTGGCCGCTCGCACCGCGCTGCGCTTCGTCACCCCCCTGGCCTGGGACGGGGCCACGGCCACCCGGGATCTCAGCTATGCCGAGCTGGCCCGCATGGCAAGCCAATTCACGCACGTGCTGCGCGCCCTGGGCGTGCGCCGCGGCCAACGGGTGTTCACGTTGCTGGGACGGTGCCCGGAGCTCTACGTGACGATCATGGGCGCGCTGCGCAACGGCAGCGTCGTGTGTCCGCTGTTCTCGGCCTTCGGTCCAGATCCCATCGCGACCCGGCTCGACATCGGCGAGGCCGACGTGCTGGTGACCTCGAAGGCGCTCTACGACCGCAAGATCGCGCCGATGCGCCACCGGCTGTCCACGCTACGCTACGTCCTGGTGGTGACCACCGACGGCGACGTCGAACCGCCGGACACCGTGAACTTCTGGAGCTGGGTCGACGCCGCGTCGCCCGAGACCACGATCGCCCCGACCACCGCCAGTGATCCGGCCCTGCTGCACTTCACCAGCGGCACGACGGGAACGCCGAAGGGCGCCTTGCACGTTCACGGGGCGGTGCTGATGCACTACGTCACCGGACTGTATGCACTGGACCTGCATCCCGACGACGTCTTCTGGTGCACTGCCGATCCCGGCTGGGTGACCGGCACGTCCTACGGCGTGATCACGCCGCTGGTACACGGGGTCACCTCGATCGTGGACGAGGGCGATTTCGACGCCCGCCGCTGGTACACGATCCTGCAGAGCCAGCGCGTCACCGTGTGGTACACCGCGCCGACCGCCCTGCGGATGCTCGTCAAGGCCGGTCCGACCGTCGCCGCCGAATTCCGCTTCCCCGACCTGCGTTTCATCGCCAGCGTGGGCGAACCCCTGAACCCCGAGACGGTGTGGTGGGGAAAGCAGGTGTTGGGGCTGCCGATCCACGACAACTGGTGGCAGACCGAGACCGGCGGCATCATGATCGCGAACACCCCCGCCTTCGACGTCAAGCCCGGTTCCATGGGCAGACCGTTGCCGGGGGTGTCCGCATGCGTGGTGCGCCACGACGACGGGGCGGTGTCGGTACTCGCCGAACCGGACGTCACGGGCGAACTCGCGCTGGAGCCGGGGTGGCCCTCGATGTTCGTCGCCTACGTGCACGATGCTCGGCGCTACGCCCAGTGTTTCGCGTCGGGGCGCTATCTCACCGGGGACCTCGTCCGACGCGATGCCGACGGGTACTTCTGGTTCGTCGGCCGCAGCGACGACGTGATCAAGTCGGCCGGTCACCTCATCGGTCCGTTCGAGGTGGAGAGCGCGCTGACCGAACACGAGGCGGTGGCCGAGGCGGCGGCCATCGGCGTCCCGGACCCCGTGGCCGGGGAACACGTCAAGGCGTTCGTCGTGCTCCGCGACGGTTACGTCGCCGACGACGACATGCGCGCTCGGCTGCTCGGCCACGCCCGCGTCCGGCTCGGAGCGGCCGTGGCGCCCAAGGAACTCGAGTTCGTCACGTCGTTACCGCACACCCGCAGCGGGAAGATCATGCGGCGGCTGTTGAAGGCGCGTGAACTCGGCCTGCCGGAGGGCGACGTCTCGACCGTCGAGTGGCGACCCGAGAAAGTGGCCGAGCCGTGAGCACCGACACATCCGGTCTGCTGCGGGACATGGTGCGGGTGCGCCGCCTGGAGGAGAAGTGCGCCGAACTGTACGGCGCCGGGAAGATTCGCGGTTTCCTCCACCTCTACGTCGGTGAGGAGGCGGTCGCCGTGGGCGCACTGCGGGCCCTGACCGCCGGCGACGCCGTCGTGGCCACCTATCGCGAGCATCCCCACGCGCTGCTGCGCGGCACGTCGATGGCGTCGATCATGGCCGAGCTCTACGGCAAGCAGGAAGGCTGCTCCCACGGCCGGGGTGGATCGATGCACCTGTTCGACGCCGAGCATCGGTTCTACGGCGGCAACGCGATCGTGGCGGGCGGCCTGCCCTTGGCGCTGGGCCTCGCCCTGTCGGATGCCATGCAGCGACGACGTCGGGTCACCGCCTGCTTCTTCGGCGACGGCGCGGTGTCCGAGGGCGCCTTCCACGAGTCGATGAACCTGGCGGCGCTCTGGCACCTGCCGGTGCTGTTCTGCTGCGAGAACAATGGGTACGCGATGGGCACCGCCTTGGCACGGTCGCAATCGCAGCCCGACCTCGCCGCCCGTGCGGCGTCGTACGGCATGCCCGCCGAGGCGGTCGACGGGATGGACGTGCTCGCCTGCCGGGACGCCGCTTGCCGGGGTGCCGACCACGTGCGCGGCACCGGCGAACCGTTCTTCCTGGAATTCCGGACCTACCGCTTCCGCGCCCACTCGATGTTCGACCCCCAGCTCTACCGCGACCGCGCCGAGGTCGACGAGTGGCGGACCCGCGATCCGATCGGTCTGCTCGTCGACCGCGGGCGCCGCGAGCACGTCCTCACCGACGCCGACCTCGAAGATGCCGAGCGCCGCGCCGATTCCGAGATCGCCGACGCCATCGCCTACGCCGAGGCCGGCACGTGGGAAGACGTGGCCCACCTCGACACCGACGTCCTGACCCGCGAGGTTCTCCGGTGACCACCAGCTACCGCCAGGCCGCCCACGACGCCATCCGGGACGCGATGCGCGCCGACGAGCGGGTGTTGCTCATCGGCGAGGACGTGGGCCGCTACGGCGGTACGTATGCGGTGTCCAAGGGACTGCTCGCCGAGTTCGGCGAGACGCGGGTGCGCGACACCCCGCTGTCCGAGCTGTCGTTCGTGGGCATGGGAATCGGTGCCGCACTGGGCGGTCTGCGCCCGATCGTGGAAGTGATGACGGTGAACTTCAGCCTGTTGGCACTCGATCAACTGGTCAACACCGCCGCCGCGCTGCGCCACATGTCGGGTGGGCAGTTCTCCGTACCGCTGGTGGTGCGGATGGCGACCGGCGCGGGCCGGCAGCTGGCCGCCCAGCACTCCCACAGCTTCGAAGGCTGGTACGCCCACGTGCCGGGCCTGCGGGTGGTGGCACCGGCGACGGTGCCGGATGCCTACGGCATGCTCGCTACCGCGCTGGCCGATCCCGACCCCGTGATCGTGTTCGAACACGTCGGCCTGTACGACACCGCGGCCGACGTCGACGAACTGGGCGCCAGCGACATCGACACCGCCGCCGTCCGGCGCCCCGGTTCCGACGTCACCCTCATCGCCTACGGCGGCTCTCTGCCCAAGGCGCTGGAGGCGGCCCGGCTACTCGACGAGGATGGAATCGACTGCGAGGTACTCGATTTGCGTGTCCTGAGACCGCTGGATGCCGCGACGATCCTGGCCTCGGTGCGCACGACGCACCGGGCCGTGGTGGTGGACGAAGGCTGGCGCAGTGGCAGCCTGGCCGCCGAGATCTGTACCCGCATCGTCGAGGACGCGTTCTACGACCTCGACGCACCGATCGCCCGGGTGTGCACCCTGGAGGTGCCCATCCCGTATCCCCGCCACCTGGAGCAGGCCGCGCTGCCCAGTGCCGAACGCATCGTCGCCGCCGTGCACGCCGTCGTCGGAGTCAGACCGTGATCGAGTTCACCATGCCCTCCCTGGGCGCCGACATGGACTCCGGGACGCTCGACACGTGGCTCGTCAAGCCGGGCGACACCGTGAAGCGTGGGCAGGTGGTCGCGGTGGTCGAAACCACCAAGGCAGCCGTGGACGTGGAGTGCTGGCACGACGGAACCGTCGTCGATCTCCTGGTCCCGGTGGGTCGTACCGTCGGCGTCGGCACCGTACTGGCCACGCTCGCCGAGCCGGGTGAGACGCCGGCCGGACGAGCCGCCGTGCCGACTGCCGGGGCCACCACCGTGGCGACCGCCGGGGCCACCGCCGTGCCGACCGCCGGGGCCACCGGTCCGCGACGCTGGGTCTCCCCCGCGGCCAGGAAGCTGGCGCAGGGTCTGGGGGTCGACGTCAGCCACGTCAGCGGCACCGGGCCCATGGGTGCGGTGACGATCCACGACGTGGAGGCCGCAGCCCACGCGACCGCCACGGCGGCCCCACCGGCGACACCGACCACCCCGACAGCACCGACGGCACCGACCCCGGCGGCCCCCGCGACCCCGGCGGCCCCGCCGACCGACGGCGCGGCCCATCCCACCGAATCGACGGCCGCACGGCGGATCGCCGCCGTGCGCGCGCAGACCGCGCTTGCCACCGCACGATCCAAGCGGGAGATCCCGCACTACTACCTTTCGCACAACGTGTCGCTGAGTCCGGCGCTGGCCTGGCTGGCCGACTACAACACCGGGCGGCCCATTTCCGAACGCGTCCTGTCCGCGGCCCTGCTGCTCAAGGCCGTGGCCGTCGCGGCGCAGCGGTTCGCCGAGTTCAACGGCCACTGGTATGACGATGCGTTCCACCCCAGCGCCGAGGTGCACGTCGGCGTGGCCATCTCGCTGCGCGGTGGGGGTCTGGTGGCGCCAGCCCTCCACGACGTGGCCGCCAAGCCGCTGGCCGCGGTGATGACCGAACTGACCGACCTGGTGACGCGCGCTCGGGCGGGCAGCCTGCGCAGTTCCGAGCTGTCCGCGCCCACGATCACCGTGACGAACCTCGGCGATCACGGCGTCGACGCGGTGTTCGGCGTCATCCAGCCGCCGCAGGTGGCACTGGTCGGCTTCGGCAAACCCACGCAGCGCGTCGGCGTCGTGGACGGCGGCATCCGCGTGGTGGATTCGGTCACCATGACGCTGTCGGCCGATCACCGGGCCAGCGACGGCATCCGCGGTGCGGCGTTCCTGGCCGGCGTGGAGGCCCTCCTCGCCCAACCCGAACTCCTGGACGGGACCGGAAACCCATGAGTGACAACGCCGAAACTCGCGATGCCGAAACTCGCGATGCCGAAACTCGCGATGCCGAAACTCGCGATGCCGTACTCGCGGCGCTGACCGAGGTGGCCCCGGAGGTGGGTGGGAACGCCATCGCCGACGACGTGGCGTTGCGCGACCAGGTGGACCTGGACTCGATGGACTGGCTGCGGTTCCTCGTCGCCGTCGACCGCCGACTGGGGGTCGACATCCCCGAACGCGACTACGCGAGGTTGCGCACGGTGGCCGACATCGTCGGTTACGTCGGTCGACACCGTCCGTCACCCACGACGACACCCACGGCGGCCCAGGCCCCAACGCAGGACTTCGGTCCCTAGGCCCCACCCCCGCCGGATGGTCGGATCGACGCCATACGGGAACGCCCGTATGAACCACTCACCCACCGCCACCCCATGGAGGTAGAACCATGACCAATACGTTGCCCGCCACACGTCGGGGCCATTCGCTGCTTCCCGAGTTCGCCGACCTGTTCTCGGCCTTCCCGTCCTTCGGCGGCCTCCGCTCCGCCCTGGACGGCCGGCTGATGCGCCTCGAGGACGAGATGAAGGACGATCGGTACGAGGTGCGCGCCGAGATTCCCGGCGTACGTCCCGACGAGGACATCGACCTGACCGTCCGGGACGGTCACCTGGTGATCAAGGCGGAGCGTTCCGAGAAGGCCGAACACAACGGCCGTTCGGAGTTCGTCTACGGCTCGTTCGTGCGGACGGTCACGCTGCCGTCGGGTGCCGACGAGAACGACATCAAGGCCTCGTACGAGAACGGCATCCTGACCGTCTCGGTCGGGGTGTCCAAGGAGCAGCCTGCCGAGAAGCACATCGCCATCAAGGGCTCCAAGTAGCCACGGCGGGCGGTCCCCGGCACGCGTCCACGACGTGGGGACCGCCCCCGTGACACCCGACGTCGCGCACGGCAGGAGACGAGACATGACCACCCCGACATCCGGGCGCACGGCATCCGGCGGCGCTCGCGCGTCCGCGGTGACCGTCGCGTTCGACGAATTCCACGGCCACAGCCGGGCCGTCGCCCGACTGAGCTGGCACGGAGAGACGTTGGTGGGACGCGGATTGTCGCGGTTGGACGTCGGCGACGAGATCGAGCATCCCATCGGCGAGACCTTGGCGCTGGCCAGGGCCTTGTCGGCGCTGGCGCGCCAACTGTTCACCGACGCCGCTCGCGACATCGAGATCGCCTCGGCCGCACGCACCGCCTGAGAGGACGCCGCCATGACCACCCATCCGACCCGCGGCGCACGAGCCGCGGTGTTCCGCGATCGCCGAGAAGCCGGCCGGGTGCTCGGCGACCTGCTCAGCGCCTATCACGATCGCACCGACGTCGTCGTGCTCGGGTTGGCGCGCGGCGGCGTTCCGGTCGCATGGGAGGTGGCCCGCACGTTGGGCGCTCCACTGGACTGCTTCATCGTGCGCAAACTGGGCGCCCCGGGCCACGAGGAGTTCGCGATGGGCGCCATCGCCAGCGGTGGCCGCACCGTGCTCAACGACGACGTCGTCCGGGCTCTGCGCGTCACCTCCCGCGACCTGCGCGCCGTGGTCGAGCGCGAGGCCCGCGAACTCATCCGCCGAGAGGGCAGCTACCGGGGCGGTCGCACACCCCTGGAACTCGCAGGCAAGACCGTCGTCCTCGTCGACGACGGGCTGGCGACCGGCTCGAGCATGCTCGCCGCCGTGCTCGCGATCCGCGAGCACGAGCCCGCGCACCTGGTGGTGGCCGTGCCCGCGGCCCCGGAATCGACGTGCCGGGAGTTCGCCGCCATGGTCGACGACGTGGTGTGCGCGTCGATGCCCAATCCCTTTCTCGCCGTTGGCGCTTCCTACTGGGACTTCACCCAGGTCGAGGATGCCGAGGTGCGCTCGCTGTTGGACTCGCCCACGGTGCCTGCGGTCCGCCCGACGGCGCGGCGGCACCGCGCCGCCGAGGCCATCAAGTCCATCCTGGTACCGGCACCGGCAGGAGTCCCTGCGATCAGCGAGCTGGAGGATCTCGTCGGCCCGGCACGGGTGGTCCTGATCGGCGAGAGTTCGCACGGCACCGACCAGTTCTACCGGGCGCGAGCCCAGATCACGAAGTGGTTGATCCAGGAGAAGGGGTTCACCGCGGTGGCGGCGGAGGCAGACTGGCCCGACGCGTACCGGGTCAATCACTACGTCCGTGGCGTCGGCTCCGACCGCACGGCCGACGAAGCGCTCAGCGACTTCGAACGCTTCCCGGCCTGGATGTGGCGCAACACGGTGGTCAGGGACTTCGTCGATTGGCTTCGCACGCACAACGATTCGCTGCCCGAGCCGGCACGGGCCGGGTTCTACGGGCTGGATCTCTACTCGATGCACCGGTCGATGACCGCGGTGATCGACTACCTCGAGACCGTCGATGCGGCCGCGGCGGCCCGCGCCCGGCAGCGGTACGCGTGCTTCGACCATGCGGCCGCCGACGACGGCCAGGCCTACGGCTACGCCGCGGCGTTCGGGGCCGGTGAGTCGTGCGAGAACCAGGCGGTGGACCAGCTCGTCGAACTGCGGCACGACCGCTTGCGGTTGCTTCGCCATGACGGGCCTCGCGCCGAGGACGAGCTGTTCCGCGCCATCGGCAACGCGGTCACGGTCCGCGACTCGGAAGCCTACTACCGCTCCATGTTTCGCGGCCGGGTCGAGTCGTGGAATCTCCGCGACACGCACATGGCCGAGACCCTGGAGCATCTGCTCGCACACCTCGACGAACAACGCGTCGACGGCACGCGCAGCAAGGTCGTCGTGTGGGCGCACAACTCGCACGTCGGGGACGCCCGCGCATCGGAGACCGGCGCCGACGGGCAGCACACGCTGGGCCAGCTGGCGCGGCAGCGCTTCGGCGACGAGTGCCGACTGATCGGGTTCACCACGCACCGCGGCACCGTCACCGCGGCACGCGAATGGGGCGGGATCGCCGAACGCAAGGTGGTCCGGCCCGGCATGCCGGGCAGCATCGAAGAGCTGTTCCACGAGGCCGGTCTGGCCTTCCTGGTGCGCATGGACCGAGACCATCCCGCCGACGTCGCCGAGGTGCTGTCCGGGGTGCGGCTGCACCGCGCCATCGGCGTCATCTATCGACCCGAGACCGAACGCCACAGCCACTACTTCCACGTACGTCCCGCCGATCAGTACGACGCGCTCATCCACCTGGACGTGACCACGGCGCTGACGCCGCTCGAGCCGACGAGCGTCTGGATCGAGGGCGAGACACCCGAGACCTACCCCAGCGGTCTGTGATGGCGTCGCTTCGGGGCTCGCGGATCGTCACGCTGACCGTGAACCCCGCCCTGGACGCGACCACGGCCACCCGGCGCGTCATGCCGGGTGAGAAGATGCGCTGCACCACCGCTCGCCACGACCCCGGCGGGGGTGGCATCAACGTGGCGCGCGTCGCCACCGTGCTCGACACACCGGCGCTGGCGGTGTTCCCCGTCGGCGGGCACACCGGCGATCGGATCACCGACCTGCTGGCAGCCGAGCACGTCCCGACGGACGTCGTGCGCATCGCGGGCACCACCCGCGAGAACCTCACCGTGGACGAGACCGAGACCAGACGCCAATTCCGTTTCGTGCTGGCCGGTCCGACGCTCACCGCCGACGAGACGGAGGCCGTCGCGGCCCGGCTGGACGCGGCGCTGTCGGACCCGCTGTTCGACACCGCGTTCGTGGTCGTCAGCGGCAGCCTCCCGCCGGGGGTCGCCCCCGAGTTCCACCAACGGGTGGCCGACCGCTGCCGCGAGGCCGGGGCCCGGCTCGTCCTGGACACCTCGGGCTGCGGGCTGACGCATCTGAGGTCGGGCGTGCACCTCCTCAAGCCGAGCATCCGCGAACTGCGGGAGTGCACCCGCCGCGCCCTGGACACCGAGCGCGAACAGGTCGACGCCGCACGCCATCTCATCGAACGCGGGCGCGCGAAGAACGTCCTGGTCTCGCGCGGCGCCGACGCCGCGCTGCTGGTGACGCGGTCGGGTCAGTGCCGGTTCCCCGCACCGAACGTGGTGGCACGCAGCGGCGTCGGCGCAGGGGACGCGCTGGTCGCCGGGGTCGTGGTGGGCTTGATGCGAGGCTGGTCGTTGCCGGAGGCGGTGCGCCTCGGCATGGCGGCCGGTGCCGCGATGCTGTTGACCCCGGGCACCGCCACGTGCCGGCCCGGCGACGTCTGGTCGCTGCTGGAACGGACGCCCGGACCCACCGGCATCGCAGACTGAGCACCGGCTCACCGGCGCAACCGCTCACGGTGCGACCGCGCACCGGCTCACAGGTGCAACCGCGTCACCGGGGCGTGGGTGGAGTTCTCGATGTCGGTCTTGGTGCGCGCCAACAGACCCTGGGTCGCCGCGGCGAGCGCGCGTGCGACCGCCAACTCGTCCCCGATCTCCGGTTCCGGTTCGTCGACGGGATTGCGCCTGGCGTGGCCGGTTCCCACCACGTCGCCACGACCGGAGTGCACCGTCACGGTGGCGTGGGTCTCGGCGTCCGCTTCCGCCACCGCCAGCGTGATGTTCCACGGGGTCGTCGAGGGCACGCCGGCCGGGCCGAGGTCCGCGCAGACGGCACGCACCCAGCGCCGCACGGTGTCACGGTTGCGCCAGTCCCCGGCACGCTTCTTGGCCAGCCTGCGGGCCATGGCGCCGCGCGCGTGCGGGGTCAGGCGTCCGCCGAACGTCGCGTACCCGCGCGCGCCGACCTGGCGGACCAGCCGGCGCAGCTGCCGGGTGTCCGGCACGGCCGCCCCGGGGGCGCTGTCGTCCAACGGCCCGCTGCTGACCAGCCATACCGGCTTGGTGGCCAACAGCGCGCGGTGCCGCTCGACGAAGCGCCGGGCCTCGGGCTGCCACCGCCTCGCGTAGAGCGCTCCCGCCACGATGACGGCGTCGGCGTCGGCGACGTCGGCGTCGTCGGAGACGTCGCGGGCGCGCTGCACCTGCGCTTCGTGCCCGACGTTCTCGATCTCCTCGCCGATCATCTCGGCCAGCCCGGCCGTACCGCCGTTCTTCGATCCGTAGGCAACGAGTACCCGCATCGACGTCTCCCGTCTGCTTCGCGACTGCGCTCCATGCCGTCCTGGCGGCGGCCGTGGGCGTGGACGTGTTCGACTCTGATGCGGGGCCGGGGTCGCGGGTAGGGCGGGTCGTCACCGTCGGGCGGGACCTAGTGCCGTTGTGCGGCACGCCCCGCGCGGCCACGCTCACAACCATGTCGCCCGCCGACCTCGCCACGGCCGCCGCGGACGGCGCCGGCGGTGACGCCCCGCGGTCGCGC
>NZ_JBYVYK010000005.1:0-136454 GCF_058148405.1 Mycobacterium sp. DHQP2018-32-09
GGGGGCGGGCTGCGGTGCGCCCGGTCCGACCGGAGCGGGCTCGGCGGCGTCGCGGCCGACGGCGCCGGAGCCACCCCTTCCGCCTGCGCCGCCGTTGCCGAAGAGGCCTGCGGCACCGCCGCTTCCGGCGTCTCCGCCGATGCCGTCGTGGAAGGACCAGTCGCCGTTGCCGCCTGCCCCGCCCGTCCCGCCCATGCCCGCGAGTAGACCACCGGTTCCGCCGTTGCCGCCTTGGCCACCGGCGCCGCCGGAGCCTCCTGCTCCGCCGGAGCCGAACAACCCGGCGGCGCCGCCGTTTCCACCGCTGCCGCCGGCCACGAGGGCGTCACCGCCGCGGCCGCCGTTGCCCCACAGCAATCCGCCGGGTGCGCCGTCCTCGCCGGGTGCGCCGTCGGCGCCGTTGCCGATCCACATCACGCCGTTGGGGTCCACGACGGTGAGGCCGGCGGCGTTGATGGTGACCGTGAACAGGAAGGAGATCGTGAATCCGTTCTGATCCAGCGTGACGCCGACGGGGCCGGCGAGGCTCACGGGGCCCGCGGCTGCCGTCGTGGCACGGTGGCCGGAGCCGACCTCGATGCCCGATGCCGCGGCGGCGACCACGGCGGCGCGGTCGGTAGCCGTGGGCGCCGACGACGCTGCACTGGCGATGCGTTCGGCGATGTCCGCCGTGACGTTGGTGATGGCAGGATCGGCCGCCGAGAACGCCGTCCAGGTGATCGCCGGTGACGATCCCTGCGTGGGTGCGGCGGCCTGCGCGCCGGTATCGGATGCGCTGGCGTCAAGGCCCCGTCGTGGCGCTGCCGGTACGCCCGCGGATGCCGGGGCGGCAGGGGCGCCCGACGTGGATGCCGTTGTTGCGGTTGGCATTTCGCTCAGAGGATGGGCGTCGTTGATCCCCATGCTCGCGGCCAGTAGACCGGTCGTCGTGATCAGTGACAAGAAGCCGATCGAGTGTCGGTGAGCCATGCGTCGTTCCCCCGGGTATTTGCCATTCCAAGCAGTATTCGACGTCACTGTAACCATCCCGTGACAACGGCGGGGCAACATGCCGGGAAATGTCGACGACATCCCGTCGGGTTCGCTGGCTGGTTCTCGTCGCCCGGTCACGTCCGTGCGTCGGGCCGCCGCCCGGCCGATCCGCCCGACGTGTCAGACCCCCTTGGCAGAATGATGGCATGTCGTCCGCCGCAGAGTCGTTGGCCGACGAGGTCAATCCGTATGCGCGGCTGGAGCCGGTGTTCGCCGAGTTGGCCGAGTTGGTGGGTCAGCGCAATGCCATCGACGGGCGGATCGTGGATCTGGTCGCCGAGCTGGAGCGCGACGAGCTGTGGGGCGTCACCGGTGCGCGGTCACTGGCGGCGTTGGTGGCGTGGAAGACCGGGGTGTCCCCGCGCAACGCCGAGACCGTGGTCGCCGTGGCGCGGCGGGCCGAGGAGTTCCCCCGGTGTGCCGCCGGGTTGCGGGAGGGCCGGTTCTCGTTGGATCAGGTCGCCGTGGTCGCCGAGCGCGCCGCGGCGGGCTCCGACGAGCACTACGCGCAGTTGGTGGGCACCGCGACCGTGACGCAGTTGCGGACGGCGGTGGCGTTGGAACCGCGGCCCGAGCCGGCACCGCAGCCTGAGCCGCGGCGGTCGATCAGCGCGCGGGTCGGCGAGCACGGCACCACGTGGCGGATCACCCTGCCCACGGTCGAGGCCGCGGTGTTCGACGCCGCACTCGCCGCGCACCGGGATGCACTGGTCACCGAGTGGAGGCGGGTGCACGCCGAGGGCGCCCGTGGCCCGGAGTCGGACACCACGGCGCCGTTTCCCGATGCCGTCGACGGGTTCCTGAGCCTGGTCGAGGCGGGCTGGGACGCCGAGGTGGCGCGCCGCCCGCACGGCCAGCACACCACGGTGGTGGTGCACCTCGATCTCGACGCCCCCTCGGCGGCGGTGCATCTGGGCGCGCACCTCGGCGCCGCCGATCGTCAGTACCTGCTCTGTGATGCGACGTGTGAGGTGTGGCTGGAGCGGGCCGGTCAGCCGATCGGCGCCGGGCGCAGCACGCGTCAGATCGGGCGCCGGTTGCGGCGGGCGCTGGAGCACCGCGACCGCTGCTGCGTGGTCCCCGGCTGTGGGGCCACCCGGGGTCTGCACGCCCATCACGTGGTGCACTGGGAGGACGGTGGCGAGACCGAGCTGGCGAATTTGGTGCTGGTGTGCCCGTTTCATCACCGGCTGCATCACCGCGGCGGCATCACGATCGCCGGTCCGGCCGACGCCCCGGTGGTCACCGACGCGCATGGGCACACCCTCACCGGCGGATCGCTGGCCCACCCACGCACGACCACGCCGCGGCAGGTGCCGCCCTACGCGGGCCCGACCGGTGAGCGCGCCAACTGGTGGTGGTACGACCCGTTCCGACCCCGGCCGCCCGCCGTCGACGGCGCGGCGTAGCGCCGGAGCCGTCCGCGCGCGAGTGATCGTCCGCGAAGATCATTGCCGTGCAACAGAACCGGCGCGTAGCGCCCGGTTGCGGGCATCGATGTCCGCCTGGGTGGCAGGCACCAGCAGGTCGCCTCCGGGCCCCGCCGTGGCCTGCGAGCGGATCGCGTGCGGGCGCTGGTCGCGCTCATACCGCGCGAATGCGCGAGCCGGGGCGTCGGGGTGCTCGTGCAGCGCCCGGGTCAGGAACCACGCGCCGGTGAGCGCCAGGCTGGTCCCGCGGCCGGACAGGTTGGACGCGCAGTGCGCGGCGTCGCCGACCAGCACGACGCGCCCCCGGGACCATTCGGGTGCGACGATCTGGCTCACCGAGTCGAAGTAGAGTTCGGGGTCCGCCGCTGCCGCAGCGACGAGTTCACGCACCCGCCACGCGTCGGTCCCGGCGAACGCCTCGCCAAGGATTCGCTGCTGCTGGCCGAGGTCGTGGTAGTCGTACTCGATCCACGGCGAGCGAAACATGAACACCGCCAACGCCGTCGAACCGTACGCGGCAATCCCTGCCATGTGGCCCGGAAAGTTGTACATCGGGTTCACCCGATCGGCGGGCGGGGTGTAACCGGGCAGGGCGGCCAGCGCAACGTAGAACCCGAGATGCCGTAGGAACTGGCGCTCCGGCCCGAAGACCAGCCTGCGGACCGCCGAGTGCATCCCGTCGGCGCCCACCACCACGTCGTAGCGCTCGGCCGCACCCGAGGCGAACCGCACGTCCACCCCGCGATCGTCCGACGTCAGCGCGGCCACCGACTCGCCGAACCGCAGGTCCGCCGGGGACGAGAGTCGGTCGACGAGGATCCTGGAGAGGTCCTCGCGTGGGATCTCGACGTCGTCGGGGGAATCGTTGATCTGGTCGAACGGCGGTTCGGCCACCGGGGTGCCGGAATCGTCGACGAACTGCACGCGCTCGCTCATGTCGATCCGGCGGTCGCGGATCGCGTCCAGGATGCCCATCTGGTCGGCGACGCCGATCGCCTCGCCGCGAATGTCGATGGGGGAGCCGTTGACCCGGAGGTGGTCGGCCCGTTCCACCAGGGTCACCGAGTGGCCGTGGGCTTCGAGGTCGAGCGCGGTGCACAGGCCCGCGATGCCGGCACCGGAGATGAGGACGCGCACGGGGACCACCCTTCGTTGAGATACAGTCCGTATCCAAAGGCTAGGGTCCACGCTTAGGAAACGCAATGTCTCTTAAATCTGGCGCAGCGCCGCAGCGGCGTCGCGGCCAGGTCCTCGAACACGCGCTGCTCGACGCCGCCTGGGACGAGCTGACCGAACGCGGCTACGACGACTTCACCATCGACGGCGTCGCCGCGAGGGCGGCCACCAGCCGCGCGGTCGTCTACCGCCGGTGGCCGCGCAAGCAGGAACTGGTGCTCGCGGCACTGCGGCGCGAGGCACTCGATCACCCCGTGGTCGCACCGGATACCGGCACGTTGCGCGGTGACGTCGTCGCGCTACTGCACCGCGCCAACGAAGCCCGCGTGGGTCTGGCGACACTGCTGCTCACCCAGCTCGGCAGTTTCTACCGCGACGCGGACACCAGCCTGGCCGACCTCGGCGCGTTCGTCCAGGGTGGCCGAGACGCGGTGCTGGACCAGGCGATTCAGCGTGCCGTCGACCGCGGCGAGATCTCCGCCGAGCGGGTGACCGAGCGCATCGCCCGCTTGCCCGTCGACCTGTTCCGCCACGAGATCCTCATGACGCTGAAACCGTTGCCGGACGGCACAATCGAGGAGATCGTCGACACCCTGTTCCTGCCGCTGCTGGGTGTGGGGCCGAGCGGCACCTAGATCCGGTCGAGGTCGAGCCAGTCGTCCACGGCGAAGCGGTCGCCGCGCGCGACCAACGTGGCGCCGCCCCGCCCCGGGTAGTGCGCGGGCAGCACCACGGCCCTGGCCCGTGCGGCCTCGGTGAACACCCGCGTGCGGGTCGCCGCGGCCGCGATGGGGTCCACGTCGAACGCGCACGCATCCCCGGGCCGCGGAATCTGGATGGGGCAGTGCGTCAGATCGCCGACGAACGCCGCGAGCCTGCCCGCGTCGAGCCAGACCACCGACGATCCCGGCGTGTGCCCCGGTGCGGCCCGCAGCCGCAGCGACGGGCTCAGCTCCAGCTCGTCGCGCCACGGCTGCAGCTGGTCTGCGACGGGGTCCACGCTGTCGGCCAACACCCTTCGCATGCCGTCGTTCTCGCCGGCGCCGCCGGGTGTGAAGAACTCCAGGTCCGCCGCGGGCACCACGTAGCGGGCGTTGGGGAACGTCGGGCGCCACCTTCCGTCCACCAGCTGGGTGTTCCACCCGACGTGGTCGGTGTGCAGGTGGGTGTTGATCACCACGTCGACGTCGGCGGGGTCGACGCCCGCCGCGGCGAGATCGGCGAGGAACGACGTCGACAGCCGGTGTAGCGGCGGCATGTGCGGACGGTCGCGATCGTTGCCCACGCCGGTGTCGACGACGACGGTCAGGCCGTCGACGCGAATCACCCACGACTGCATCGCGATTCGCCACTGCTCGGCTGCGCGGTCCCAGAAGTCGGGCTCCAGCAGCGCGGCCTCGTCCGCCGACGCCCGAGCCGGCGTGTCCGCGAACAGTGACGTCCGCATGGCGATGCGCGTCTCGACGACCCGGGTGACGGTGGCTCGGCCCAGGTGCACGGTGTGGCGCATGGCCCCACCCTGCCACGAATCGCTATGGCTTGATGCGGATCTTGCCGGGGCTGTACAACCCGCTGTGCGTCTGCGAACCCAGATCGATCTGGGCGGGCGTGGCGTCGACGATGGTGTCGAAGCGGCGCAGCGAGCCCCAGTCCTGACCCCAGTCGTTGGACAGGTACGTCGACATCACCGAGGCGCGCAGCAGCAGGTCGGTGATGCCCAGCAGGCCACCGTTCTTGCCGTCCTGCCAGGTGTCGGTGCTCTGCAGCTTGGCGTAGTAGTCCGGCGAGATCCGGAACTTCGGCACCTCGGTGACGCCGTTGGCGTGCAGCATCGGCTGCTGGCACGGGAAGGCCAGCCCCACGGCCCAGTCGAGCAGTACCGGCTGGGTGGAGCCCACGTACTCCTGCACCGAGCGCACCTCCGGTACGCGCGGCGGCGTGACGGCCACCCAGTCGCCCTGGCTCAAGGACAGGTCCTCGGCGACGACGCGCACGGCGACGGCGTCGGCGGGGATCTCGGCCCGCGGGTAGCGCAGGTTGCGCCACGACGGCGTCGGCCCGATGTCGAACGGGGCGACGCGGCCGGCCGGAACCGGCGCGCCGTCGGGGCCGCGGACGGCGTACTCGAGGTCGACGGTCTGCCCCGACGAGGTGCCGTTGGCGACGCTGGTGCCCGCGATGGTGCCCGCGGCGGTCACCACCACCAAGGGATGTGCGGCGTCGGCGGCGGGCAGCTCGTACCAGGCCGACGCCAGCTTGCTCTCCTGTTGCGCGCCGGTCGAATACGTGCCGGCGACGGGCACCCGGGCCGGGTCCAGCCCGTAGGGCAGCGGCACCGTGGAGCCGTTGACGCCGGGCCGCGACAGCTTCACCGGCCGGTCCCAGTCGTAGTCGGTACCGGGCTGCGGGTTGTTGAGCCGGATGGCCTCGGCGATGATGCGGTCGGGTACGCCGTTGGGGGAGAACCCGCTGGGCGACTCGCCACCCAGGGGGCCCAGCGGGCCGTAGGTGCCGGGCAGTGGGTTCAGGAAGCCGGCGTTCGAATCCGGTTCCACCAGCACGTCGTCGGCCAGCCCGCAGCCACCGGCGAAGGCCCGCACGTTGGCCCAGCCGTTGGAGTACGTCGGGTACTGGCGCACCACGCCGATGGCCATCGAGGCGACGAACACCAGCACCATGAACCCGGCCGCCAGCGGGATCGGGGCAGCGGTCAACCGGTCGGCGAGCCTGGACTCGCGCCGCGTCAGGTGCAGCCAGAACGCCCACAGCATGCACAGCGCCGACATGGCGAAGAAGATGGTGCTGACGGTCACGCCGCCGATCTTGGGCACCGAGTTGTTGAACGGCACACCGAAGTTCGAGACGTACCACCAGCCGTTCACCGACGCGAAGCAGAAGGCCAACACGAAGAACACCAATGCCAGGAACGCCACGCGGTTGCGCGCCGAGCGCAGCACCGCCGGCGACACCAGCACCGTGGCGACGGCCGCCATCGCGGCGCCCACCGCGGCGAACAGGCCGAAGTGGTGAATCCACTTGGTGGGCGTGAACATCAGGAAGAACATCGTGGCGAAGATGATGCCCATGAGCCGCCACACCGGACCCCGCGCGACGCCCGGCACGCGCTTGCGGCGCAGCATCAGGAACAGCGAGGGGAACAGGCACATCGCGGTGAACACGAACGCCACCCGGCGTGAGATGGCCCCGTCGACGGTGGGCAGCACCAGGTAGTAGTAGCGCAGGTTCTCGGTCCACCACTCCTGGCTGGGGCCGATGGCGGTGCGGATCCTGGTGGCCTCCAACACCGTTGCCAACGTCTGGTCGGCGAAGACCACCGCAAGGATCACGGTGCCCGCGGCCAGCAGCGGCGCGATCAGGGCCCAGGTGCCGACGAGCTGGCGGCGGCGCATGATGATTCGCAGGATGGGGCGGCCGCCGGCGACCAGCGCGGCGACGGCGATGAGGCCCGTGGGCTGGATGCCGAGGGTGAAAGCGGCGGCGGCGATGGCCAACGCGGCGGGCGTGAGCCGGCCGGAGCTGACCGCACGCTCGATCAGCACGTACGTCACCAAGGCGCCGGTGGCGATCTGGCCTTCGGGGCGCAGGCCGTTGTTGAACGGCATCCACGCACCCAGCAGCACCAAGCCTGCGGCCCACAGCGCGGGGCGGCTGGCCACCACGGCCGGGCCCAGGCGCGGCAACACCTCGCGGGACAGCAGCAGCCAGCAGATCAGCGAGCAGATGAGGTCGGGCAGGCGGATCCAGATGCTGGCGTCGCCGACGTGGGTCATGAGCGCCAGCACGTTGTAGTACCAGCCGAACGGGTCCTCGGGGCTGCCGAACCAGCGGAAGTAGTTGGCCATGTAGCCGCCGTGGTCGGCGACGCGGGCCATCTGCAGGATGTAGCCGTCGTCGGAGGAGTTGGTGCCGATGACGTACCAGAGCAGGAACCCGCCCACGACGACGCCGTCGACCGCGGTGAGGGTGCGCCAGCGGGTGGGGATCACCCGCTGCATGCGGCGGCCGTCGAGCCGGTCGAGGCGCAGCAGCGCCAGCAGCGCGATGATCGTCGCGACGACGGCCAACACCATGGCCGCGAGCTTGAGCGGCGTCGGGTGGCTGGTGAAGCGGGTGTCGATGGTCGCCGACACCGAAAGCCCCTGCGGGGCAGGCCCGGTGAGGTCGGTGAAGACGCCGACGATGGCGGGTCGCAGGTTGGGGTCGGGATAGCCGGTGCGTTGCGGCTGGCCGGCGTCGGCGCCGGTGGTCTGGGTGAGGCCCACGAAGTTCGCGTAGGTGCCGTCGGTGTTCGAGGTGATCTCGATGCGCTGGCAGGCCGGGTCGGCGACGCGGGCGCGGCTGACGCTGGCCACCACGACGTTGCGCACGATCACGTCGACCCGGGACGACGACGCGGTGACCAGCATGGCGTTCAGCGCGGCGTCGCGGCCCTCGGCGGGCGCGGTACCGAAGACGAGGCCGCCGTCGGCGGGCAGGTCGCGCACCACGGCGCACGGCACCGTGGCCGTCAGGCTCACCGGGGCCTGCGTGATGAGCGGCGCGGTGACGTTGCCCAGTTGGCCCTGCTGTGGCCAGTTCAGCGTCGCGGTGGTCTGGGTGACGGGCAGCAGGGGGGTGGCCACCGCCATCACGAATCCCAGCAGGCCCGCGACGATGGCGACCCACCGCGCGATCGTCACGTCCTTCACGGCCGAATCACCGACGCCGTTCACGGCAGGGCCCTGATCGGTCCGCCCCGGCTCCAGCCGAACACTCGCGTCGATCCTTCCTCGATGGTGGCGTTCGGTGCCCGGTCCTGCGGCACCACCCGGATGTAGCGCTCCAGCGACCCCCAGTCCCGGTACCAGTCGTCGCGCAGGTAGGTGGGGATGGCCTCGGTGCGCAGCAGTGCCTGGATGAACAGGAACGGGCCCCCGTCCTCGGCGGCCTGCCACTGGTTGGACGACACGACCATCTGCTTGAAGTTGGGGATGATCCGGTACTCCGGCAGTTCGGCGACGCCGAGGTGTTCGGCGAACGGGCGCTGGCAGGGGAAGTTGGCGGCGGTGGCGATGTCCATCAGCACCGGCGTCCGATCGCCCAGGAACTGCTGAGCGGTCTGCAGCACCGGCACCCGCGGCGGCGTGAACCCGAACCACTGGTCGGTGGACAGGTTGGGGTCGTCGGCGACGATGCGGGCGACGTTGGCCTCCGGCGGCGCGGTGGTCAGCGGGAAGCGCAGGTTGCGCCACGCCTTCTGCTGGAAGATGTCGATGGGCTGCACCTCGTTGAGGGCCTCATACGACCCGTCGGGCCGGTGCACGCCCCACTGCAGCTTGAGCGACTGGCCGTACTTGAACGAGCCGTCTTCCTCGTAGTACCAGATGGCGCCGGCGGCGGCGACGGTGACGAGCGGCCGGTCCGGGCTGCGTTCGGGCAGCTGGTACCAGGCCGAGGTGGCCTTGGCGGCCACGTTGGCCTGGTCCGAGCCGGGCTCGGCGTAGCTGCCCATCACCGGTGTGCGCTTGGGATCCAGGCCGAACGGCAGGAACACGCGGGAGCCGTTGACGCCCTCGGGCCCGTAGCCGCCGCCGGTTCCCGCGGCGTAGCCGATGCCGATGTTGGGTTTGTCGACGGGCCCGTCGGAGTTCGGGGTGCCGGGGTTGGCGGCGACGGGTTCGGCGGGCTCCAGGGTGTCGCTGACGCCGTTGGGGGTGAACCCGACGGGGTCCTCGCCGCCCAGTGGGCCGTAGGGGCCGAACCGCTGGCCCGGAACGGGTTGCAGCATGCCCTGGTTGGGGTCGGCCTCGACGAGCACGGAGTCGGCCATGGCGCAGCTGTCGGCCGACAGGCCCGACTGCAGTGCGGCGAGGTTGGCCCCGCCGTTGGTGTAGACGGGGTAGCGGCCTGCGGTGGCCTTGAGCATCGAGCCCAGCTCGAGCACCACCATGATCGTGGCGACGATCAGCAGCGGCGTCGAGGCCAGGGCGCGGTTGCGGCCGGTGTCGGCGACCTCGGTGTGCCCGGCGTAGTCCATGCGGAAGTGCAGCCAGCCGGTGAGCAGGCCGCAGGCGATGGCCAGCACCAGGAAGATCGTGGTGACGGGGTAGTGGGCGATCACGGGCTGCTTGTCGAACCACGGCACCCCGTAGTTGCCGACGTAGAACCAGCCGTTGAGGCCCGACGTGGCCCAGGCCAGGATGAACAGCAGCGCGGTGACGTAGAGCGCCAGGTTGCGTCGGCTGTGCAGTCCGACGCGGGCGAACGCGAACGCGGTGATGCCGCCCAGGGCGCCGGCCAGCCCGGCGAAGACGCCGAACTGGATGGCCCACTTGGTGGGCGTGAGCGTCAGCAGCAGCAGTCCGATGGCCGTGGATCCGGCGAGCCGCCACACCGGCCCGCTGCCCGCGCCGGGCACGCCGCCGCGGCGCAGCAGCACCATGATCAGGCCGAAGACGCACAGCAGCAGCACCAGCACGGCGAAGCGGCGCGTCAGGGAGCCGTCGACGCTGTCTTCGACCGTGAGGAAGTAGTAGCGCAGGAACTCCTGGTACCAGGGGATGGTGGGGCCCACGACGTACTTGATGCGGACGGCCTCGGCGACGGTGGCCAGGGTCTGATCGCGGAACACGAGGACAAACACCGCCGACGCCGCGGCCGCCAGCGGCAGCAGTGCGGCCGCCAGGCCGTCGCGGGCACGGCGGGCGCTCACCACCCGGCCGATGGCCCGCGCGCCGACGAACAGCGGTGCCAGCGCGACGAGGCCCTGCGGGGCGGTGGTGACGGAGAACGCCGCGACGACGATGGCGAGCGCGGCCGGCCACAGCCGCCGGGTGCCGATGGCGTTCTCGACGAGCAGCCACACCGCGACGGTGGCGAACGCGATGATCGGCTCGGGGCGCAGCCCGTTGTTGAACGGTAGCCAGGCGGCCAGGAACACCGCGCCCGCGGTCCACACGGCGACCCGGTTGGCGGCGACCCGGCGGCCCAGGCGGGGCAGGATGGCCCGGCTGACCAGGAGCCACGTGCCGATGGCCGCCGCGGTGGCGGGCAGGCGCAGCCATACGCCGTCGGCGCTGACGGCGGCGAGGTGGGCCAGCACGCTCTGGTACCAGTCGAACGGCGCCTCGGTGGCGCCGAAGTAGCGGTAGTAGTTGGTGGTGTAGCCGGCCTCGCCTGCCACGCGGGCGATGGTCACGTTGTAGCCGTCGTCGGAGGTCGGCGCGCCCACCACGTGCCAGACGAGCAGCCCCCCGATGACGCCGGCGTCGGCGAGCCAGTGCGCGGGTGTGACGCGCCATCGCAGGCGTGGCGCCCTGCGGCCGGCGGTGCGGTCGAGGAGCGCCAGCGCGACCACCGAGGCGACGACG
This sequence comes from Mycobacterium sp. DHQP2018-32-09, assembly GCF_058148405.1. Lineage (NCBI taxonomy): Bacteria > Bacillati > Actinomycetota > Actinomycetes > Mycobacteriales > Mycobacteriaceae > Mycobacterium > Mycobacterium sp. DHQP2018-32-09. Next base: position 11,009 of record NZ_JBYVYK010000005.1, read on the forward strand.
CACAGCACGCCGAGCACCATGGCCAGCATCTTGAGGACGGTGGGCGAGGTGATGAAGCGGGTGTCGACGTCGACGCGGGCGGAAAGGCCGGGTTGCGGGGCCACGCGCAGGTCGGTGAAGATGCCGGCGACCTGGGGGCGCTTGTCGACGGGCAGGGTGCCGGTGGCGCCGGGGATGCCCACGAAGTCCGCGCCGACGGCGCCGACGTTGGCCCACACGTGGATCTCGCTGCAGGCGCCGGAGTTCACCGCGGCCCGGGGTGCGACGGCGGCGACGGTGTCACGGAAGGCGACGTAGACGACGTCGGCGTTGGCGCGCACGAACATGCCGTTGCGTCCGGCCTCGATGCCGCCTGCCGGGATGGTGGAGACCACCACGCCGCCTGCGGGGGGCAGGCTGGCGACGACGCGGCAGGGGATGGTGACGTCGAGCGCGCGGGGTGCGCCGGAGACCAGCGGCGCGGTGACGTCGGTGATCAGCCCGTCGGACCCCGCTGCCTGGGGCCACGCGATGGTGGCGGTGGTCTGTCGGACCGGCAGGAGCGGGGTGAGGGCGCAGAGGATGAGTCCAGCAACGCCCGCGATGATCGCGATGAGTCGAGAGGTCCGAGCGGGCACGACGAACAAGGGTAGGCGACGGAGTTGTGTGGGCGGCGTTGCGTGTCCCGCGGCGGTGTGGCGGTGCTATCCGGTGATTCGCAGGGCCGCCGGGTCGAGGCAGCTGTCGGCCAGCTCGTCGAGGGCCACGGGCAGGACGCGGGCCAGCGCGGCGATGGTGCTGAAGGCCGGGGTGGCGAGGCGGCCGGTCTCGATCTTGCGCAGGGTCTCCGGCGAGATGCCTGCGGCCTGGGCGACGTCGGCGATGGTGCGGTCGCCGCGGGCGTGCCGCAGGTGGTTGCCGAGACGCTTGCCCGCGGCGAGTTGTTCGGGGGTCAGCGGCAGGCGCACCATGCGACCACCCTAGCGGGCGCGGGGTCGCGGTGGCGCGGTATGAAAATACCGCGCCGTCGCGTAGGTTGGTATTTTCATACCGCTCACGAAGGAGGCTGCCGACGATGGTGGAGCTGAAGACCCCCGACGAGATCGCCAAGATGCGGGTCACCGGCGCCTTCATCGCCGGGCTGCTCGACGACCTGGTCGGCCGCGCCCGGCCCGGGGTGAACCTGCTGGACCTCGAGCACCGCGCCCGCGAGCTGATCGCCGAGCGGGGCGCGCAGTCCTGCTACTGGGACTACGCCCCATCGTTCGGGCGCGGCCCGTTCCGCAACGTCATCTGTCTGTCGGTCAACGACGCCGTGCTCCACGGTCTCCCGCACGACTACGTGCTGGCCGACGGCGACCTGCTGTCGCTCGACATCGCGGTGTCCATCGACGGGTGGGTCGCCGACTCCGCCCGCACGGTGATCGTGGGCACCCCGAGGCCACAGGACCAGCGGCTCGTCGACGCCACCGAGGAGGCGCTCGCGGCCGCCATCGCCGCCGCGCGGCCAGGGAACCGGCTGGGTGACGTGTCCGCGGCCATCGGCGACGTCCTCACCGGCCGCGGCTATCGCGTCAACACGGAGTTCGGCGGCCACGGCCTGGGCCGCACCATGCACGAAGACCCACACGTCCCCAACGTCGGCCGCGCCGGCCGCGGCATGAAGCTGCGGCCCGGGTTGACGCTGGCCCTCGAGCCGTGGCTGGCGGCGGGCACCGACCGCATCGTCTACGACCCCGACGGCTGGACCATCCGGTCCGCCGACGGCTCCCGGACGTCGCACAGTGAGCACACCGTCGCCGTCACCGACGGGCCCGCGCTGGTGCTCACCAGCCGGTAGCGGTCAGGCCGGTCGGTCAGGACAGCCGCAGCGGCGCCGGGCTCCACAACCCGCTGCGCTCGGCGGTGCCCAGGTCGATGCGGGCGGGCTGCGCGTCGGGGTACCACGGTGTCAGCTGCTGCAGGGCGCCCCAGTCGCGGAACCAGTCGTCCTTCAGGTAGGTCGGCACCGGCTCGGCGCGCACCAGCAGTTCCGTGATGCCCAGCGGGCCGCCGCCCAGGTAGTCCATCACCGGCGAATTCGCTTCGGCGCCAAAGCGATCGGGCAGGATGCGCCACTTGGGCACCTCGGTGACGCCGTAGTCGTGGCCGAACGGCCGCTGGCACGGGAAGGCCAGGCCCACCAGCCAGTCCAGCAGCACGGGATCGGTGGATCCCACGACGTCCTGCAGCGTCCGCAGCTCGGGGATGCGCGGCGGCGTGACGGCGATCCAGTGCTGCGGTGCCAGGTCCTCGTCGGTGGCGACGACGCGTACCTGCGTGGCGTCGTCGGGGATGGCGGCCATCGGCGCCCGCAGGTTGCGCCATGCCGGTGCGGCGCCGACGTCGGCCAGGGTGACGCTGCCGCCGGGTTCGTCGGCGTCGGCCTGCGCGTCGGTGGCCCACTGCACGGTGACCTCGCCGGAGTCGAAGCGGCCCGCGGCGGCGATCACCAGCAGCGGTCCGCGCTGGTCGGCCGGGGGCAGTCGGTACCACGCCGAGCGCAGCCGCGACGGCTGCTGCGTGCCCGCGCGCCAACTGCCCATCACCGGGACCAGCCGTGGGTCCAGACCGTAGGGCAAGCGGGCCCGGGAGCCGTTGACACCCGCCGCGGCCGTGGTGCCGCCCTCGGTGCCGGGTTCGCTACCGGTGATCAGGGAGCCGTCGCTGTCGGCGAAGTTGCCGCTGCCCGACGGTTCCATCACGGGGTCCGCCGACAGGTCGGCGGGTATGCCGTTGGGGTCGAAGCCCTGGGTGGTGGTGGCGCCCAGCGCCACGGCGGCGGGCACCCGAACCGGTTGCAGCAGGCCGGCATTGGGGTCCTGCTCGACGAGGACGTCGTTCGCCAGGCCGCACGTCTTACCGGTGAGCGCCTCCAGGTTGGAGCGGCCCACCGACCACGCCGGGTACTGGTCGATCATGCCGAGCGTCAGCGACACCACCTGGAACGTCACGACGAGCCAGACGACGATCGCGAACGGCGCCGACGCGATCCGCGTCCAGCGGCGAGGCTTGCCGGGTGGCGCGTCGCCGCGGCCGCTGAAGTGCAGCCACGCGGCCACCAGCAGCGCCAGAACCGAAAGTCCGAGCAGGATCGTGGTGAAGCCGAATGCGAACGACGGGAACGAATTCGACCACGGCACACCGAAGTTCGAGACGTACCACCACCCGTTGACGGTCGCGAACGACAGTGCGGTGACGAACAGCACGGTCGCGGTGAACACGGTGCGGTTGCGCCGCGAGCGCATGGCGGTCGCGGCGACGGCGACGGCGGCCAGCGCCCCCAATGATCCCGCCAGGCCGGCGAACACGCCGAAATGGTGCGTCCACTTGGTGGGGGTGAACATCATGGCCAAGAACGAGATGATCGTGATGCCGACGATCCGCCTGCTGGGCCCCAGGGCGGTGCCGGGGATCTTGCCCTTGCGCAGGGACATGGCCACCGAGACCGCGAGCGCGAGCAGCAGTGAGAGCACCGCGAAGCGTCGGGCCACCGACCCGTCGGGGCTGGTGGTGAACAGCCGCTCGTAGCGGATGTGTTCGTCGAACCACGCCAGGCTGGGGCCCACGTCGGACTTGAACGAACTGGCCTGCAGCGCCGCGGCGAGTGTCTGGTCGCGGAAGATGAGGAAGATCGTGACGGTGCCTGCCGCCAGCACGGGTGCCAGCAGCGCGAGGTAGCCGAACCGCGAGACGTGTTGGCCCACGATGGTCTTCAGCGGTCCGATCGCCACCAGCAGGGCGCCCACCGCGGCGATGCCGGTGGGCCCGGAGAACAGTGTGAGCGCACCGATGATGAGCGCGATCGCCACCGGCAGCAGCCTGCTGGTGGCCACGCCGCGCTCCACCGAGCACCACGTCAGCAGGATGCCGAGCGCGATGATGGGCTCGGGTCGCAGGCCGTTGTTCAGCGGCAGCCAGAACGCCAGGAACATGCCGGCCGCGGTCCACCGTGCGGCGGTGCTGTGCTTGACCGCCGTGCCCAGTCGGGGGATGACCTCGCGGCTGATGATCCACCAGCACGCCAGCCCCATCAGCAGCGTGGGCAGGCGCATCCAGACGCTGGCGGTGGTGACGTGCGCCCACAGCGCCAGCAGGTCGTAGTACCAGCCGAACGGCGCCTCCGGCGTGCCGAACCAGCGGTAGTAGTTGGCCATGTAGCCGGCGTGCTCGGACACGCGCGCCATGGTCAGGATGTAGCCGTCGTCGGAGGTGTTGGCGCCGACGAAGTGCCACCACACCATCACCGCGGTGACCAGGCCGTCCAGCGGCGACAGGGACCACCAGCGCGGCGGCAGGATGCGGCGGTGGCGCACGCCGTCGGCGACGTCGAGGCGGTGCAGCGCCCCCAGCGCGATCACGGTCATCACGACGCCGACCACCATCGCCAGGAGCTTGAGCAGCGTCGGCGACGTGCTGTAGCGCGAGTCGACGTCGGCCGAGAAGCTCAACCCCTGCGGCGCGGGACCGGACAGGTCGGTGAACACGCCCACGATCTGCGGCCGGAAGTCGTAGCCGCCGCGCTCACCGCGCAGCGGTTCGTCGGCGCCGGTCTGCTCGCCCCCGTCGGACGTCTGGGTGAGCCCGACGAACTCGCCGGTGACCTTGTCGGCGTGTGCGGTGAACGTCAGCCGCTCGCAGGCCGGGCTCAGCACGTCGCGCAGCGGGGCGCTGACGACGGGCGTGTTGCGCACGATCACCAGCAGGTCGTCGCCCACGCGCTCGATGAGCAGCCCGCGGTCCACCGCCTTGGGGGCCTGCTTGGGCACCGTCGACAGCAGGACCGTGCGTTGGCCCTGCAGGCCGGCGGCCGCGCTGCACGGGATGGACAGGTCGAGGCTCGTCGGCACGTATCCGATGAGCGGTGCGTCGACGCTGGCCAGGACGCCGTTCTGGGGCCAGTTCAGCTGTGCGGTGGTCTGGGTGACCGGAAGCAGCGGGGTGGCGATGGCCAGCAGGGCGCCCAGCAGACCCGCCACGATGGCGATCAGGCGCACGGTGTGGTGGTTGGTCGCGCCAGCCGGCCCCTGCTCGGCACCCTCTCGACTCACGGGGCTAGATGTTAACCGGGCGTTCGTCTTGGTCATTTCCTGATCGCCAGCACGAACGGTCCGATGTCGGTCCTGGTCCATCGGGGATCGTCGAACAGTGCCGCGTCCAGGCTCACCTGGTAGCGCCGCACGTTGGGCTGGTTGGGGTAGACGTCGCTGGCCAGCCGCAGGGTGTAGGTGTCGTTGGCGCCGTGGCGCATCAGGAACACCGTGGGCGGTTGCCAGGGCAGGGTGTCGAGCGCCGTGACGAACTCGTCGGGCGTCGTGAGGGTGGCCCACCCCTCGATGGCCGCCGAACGCTCGTCGAACTGTGCGAGCGGGTTGGCGTAGTGCGAGGTCAGACCCTGGAAGCCGTAGTACGGGTAGAACGACAGGAAGCTGTAGTCGGCCGTCATCACGACCGTCTGGTTGCGGGGCGTGCCGGTGGCGGCCTGGATCGCCGCGTCCACCTCCGCGTAGTAGCTCGCCGCGCCCGGAGGCCTGCGGTCGGCGCGTTGGCCGGCGCCGTCGGTGTCGGTGTAGGCCACCGTGATGTCGGGGCGCAGCACGTCGGGGACGTCCTGGCTGAACGTCATGGCGCCGATGGCGCCGACGACCGTGGCGCCCAAGAGGACGCGGCGTCCGGCGGTGGGCGAGTAGCGGGCCGCGACGGCCTGGGTGATGCCGACGAAGCCGAGCACGCCGGCTGCGGTCAGCAACACCGTCAGCGTCGGCTGCAGCCGGAACGACAGCAGCGTGGTGCCCAGCAGTGTCGTCAGCATCGACAGCAGCGACCACGCGTAGACGGCCAGGACCCCGACGGCCAGCGGGGGAGCGGTCGGCGACGAGCTACCCGCGTACACCACCAGCCACAGCGTGCCCACCAGGCACAGCGCGCCCAGCAGGGTGAACGACAGCATGGGGAACGTCAGCTGCGCGCCGTCGGCGGGCAGGTAGTGCAGCGCGGTCCCGGAGTCCGCGGGGACGCCCCGCAGGTGCGCCAGCAGATACGGCCCCCAGCCCAGCAGGGCGATGGCACCGGAGATGGCGGCGACGGCGGCCACGCGCAGCAACGGCCACACCGACCGGCGCACGGCGGCGAGCAGCACGGCCATGATCACGAACGTGAACGCCGCGTAGGCCAGCAGCAGCGTGTAGAACAGTGCGGCGACGCCGAGGAACACCCCGACGCCGACGATCGCGCCCCAGCCCTGCGCCCGGTCGACGGCGCGCAGCCCGGCCCAGGCCACCACGAACATCGGCGGCAGCAGCAGGCTGATGATCGCGGCGTACGGTTCGGTCGACGAGTACGCCAGCGTGGTCGCGGTGGTCGCCGTCGTCACCGCCAGCGCGATCTCGAACCGCGTGATGGCCGCCCACAGCAGGAACGCGACGGTCACCGCGATGGCGATCGAGATGATCGCCCACGGTTTGAACGCCTCCCAGGCAGGCGTGCCGGTGGCCGCCGCGAAGCGCCCGCCCAGCCAGAACCACCCGGGCGGGTAGAACGGCGGCAGGTCGATGTAGGTCATGTCGTGCGGCACGGGCGAGTCGGTGAGCCGCGTCAGGTACTCGGTGCGGAACTGCTGGTCCACCGAGATGCCGAACAGGTAGAGCTTGGTGGCACCCAGCGGCATCCCCAGCGTGACCACCGTGAAGGCCGTCAGGAACGTCACCGCGAACGCCCGGGCCACCCAGAGCCGGCCGCGACGCCACAGCAGCCCTGCCACCAGCAGCCCCGCCAACGCGACGAACTGGCCCACGGTGGTGAGCGCGTGCAGTTGATTGCTGGAGTTGAACGCCGGCCACTCGACGCGTGCGATCGCGGTCAGTGCGACGACGGACAGCGCCACCGTGACGGCGACGGCGCCGAGTGTCGCGACCGCCCGTCGGCCGGCTGTGGCTAGCACTGTGACGTTCATCCCGGGTCGCTACGCTCCAGCCCGCCGGCTAGATCGGCAGCTTGCGGAAGATGGGCCGTGGCACGTGGCGCAGCACCATCATCACGTAGCGGAAGGCGCCCGGTGCCCACACCAGGTCCTTGCCCTTGGCCGACGCGGTGACCGCCAGTTCGGCGACGTCCTCCTTGTCGACCGTGAACGGCGCCTCCTTGGCGCCGGTGGCCTTCCAGTGGGCGATGGTGGTCGCCGTGCGCACCTGGCCCGGCCGGATCACCAGCACGCGCACCCCGAACTCGCGCAGCGCCTCGCCCAGACCCAGGTAGAACCCGTCGAGTCCGGCCTTGGTGGAGCCGTAGACGAAGTTGGAGCGGCGCACGCGCTCACCGGCGGCCGAACTCATCGCGATGATGCGGCCGGATCCCTGGGCGCGCATCTTCTCGCCCAGCAGCACACCCACGGAAACCGCTGCGGTGTAGTTGATCTCGGCGATCTGGACGGCCTTGCGCTGGTTCTGCCAGAGTTCCTCGGCGTCACCGAGCAGGCCGAACGCGACGATCGCCACGTCGACGTCACCGTCGGCCCACGCCTCGTCGATCACCGCGGGGTGCGCGGCGCTGTCCACGCCGTCGAAGTCGACCCAGCGCACCGTCGTCGCCCCGGCGGCCGTCATGGCCGCGACGGCGTCGGCCTTGCGCGGGTGGTCGGGCAGGTCGGCCAGGATCACGCGGGCCGGCGCGTCGCGCAGGTAGCGGGCGGCGATGGCGAGCCCGATCTCGGACGTACCGCCCATGACCAGGATCGCCTGCGGGTTGCCCGTGGCATCGAACACCATTTACAGCAGCTCCAAACGTCGGGCCATGTCCGAGGCGAACACGCCGTCGGGATCGGCCTTGCGGCGCACCGAGATCCACTCGTCGATGCGGGGGTACATGCGGTGGAAGGTCGCGGCGGTGGTGCGGTTGTCCTTGGCCGTGTAGAGCCGGCCGCCGAACTCGAGCACGCGCTCGTCGAGACCCTTGAGCAGCTCGTTGAGGCCCGCCCTGATGGGGAAGTCGACGCAGACGTTCCAGCCCGGGATCGGAAAGCTCAGCGGTGCTTGGTTTCCCGGGCCGAACAGCTTGAACACGTTGAGGAACGAGACGTGCCCGCTGGCCTGGATGTCGACGAGGATGCGCTTGAACTCCTCGACGGCCTCGACGGGCACCACGAACTGGTACTGCGCGAAGCCGTCGGATCCGTACGCGCGGTTCCACTCTCCCACCATGTCGAGGGGGTGGTAGAACTGCGTCAGGTTCTGCGCCTTGCCGCGGTAGGTCTTGCCCATGCGGTACCACAGCTCGGTCATGGGGCCGAACGTGTACTTGTTGGCCAGGCCGTTGGGGAACACGTCGGGTGCGGTGAAGAACTGTGGCGCATCGAATTTCAGCGGGTCCTTCGCCAGCTTGTCCGGCAGCTGATCCAGCGTCGCCAGCGAGCCGCGCGAGATCACGGCCCGACCCAGCTTGGGGGGCGGGCTCATCGCGTCGAACCAGCCCGAGGAGTAGGTGTAGTTGGACTCGGTGCCGTCGCTGTGGAACGCGATGGTCTCGTCGAGGCTCGCGGTGACGTCGCCGTCGGCGATGAAGTAGGCCGTCTCGGTGGGCGTCATGGCGATCTTGGCGCGCAGGATGATGCCGGTGAGCCCGTTGCCGCCGACGGTGGCCCAGAACAGCGCGGTGTCCTCGGGGCTGCCGCCGCCCGGCGTCAGCGTGCGCACCTCGCCGGAGGCCAGCAGCAGGTCCAGCGACAGCACGTGGTTGCCGAAGCTGCCCGCGCTGTGGTGGTTCTTGCCGTGGATGTCACAGGCGATCGCGCCGCCGATCGTCACCTGGCGCGTGCCGGGCAGCACCGGTACCCACAGGCCCAGCGGAAGCGCCGCCCGCATCAGCTGGTCGAGGTTCACGCCCGCGTCGACGTCGACGACGTGGGTGTCGCGATCCATCGAGTGGATCTTGTTCAGGGCGGGCATGTCGACGACGAGGCCGCCGCCGTTCTGGGCGTTGTCGCCGTAGGAGCGGCCGAGGCCGCGGGCGATGACGCCGCGCTCGCCCGCCTTCGTCACGGCGTCGACGATGTCGCCGGGATCGGGGGTGGACAGGACGGTCGCGACCGTCGGCGCGGTGCGCGCCCAGCCCATCAGGCGCTTGGGGGCCAGCTTGGCCGTCGTTGTGGACATCGAGACGAGGGTACCGTCCTGTCGGCCCGCGCCCCTCACGTGCGGAGCTTGAAGATCACTGCGCGTTGCACCACGAAGTTGATCACCGTCGCCGTGCCCTGGGCGATGACGAAGGCCACGACCACGCCGGTGTCGGAGTAGTCGAACAGGCGCAGGAACAGGTGGTTGAGGCCCACCTGCACCACGAACGTCGTCACGTAGAGCGCCCACACCGCGACCAGGCGCCGGGTGCTGGGGGCGGCCTGGAACGTCCAGCGGCGGTTGAGCAGGTAGGCGGTGGTGGTGCCGGCGATCCAGCCGATCACCTTGGCGAGGTCGGGTTGCAGGCCGGCCGCCTTGTACAGCAGCACGTAGAGCCCGAAGTCGACGATCGCCGAGAGCCCGCCCGTCACGACGAACCGGAAGGCCTGGGTGCGCAGGCTCAGATTCGGCGGCATGGGGGGCTCGGTCACGGTGGGGAGCTTAGCCACCGCCGACCTGTGGACACCGTCGGCGTTGCCCGGCGTCACCGGCCGCCCAGGCTGGACAGCACGCGACACAGCGCGGCGACGGCGCGATCGAAGGCTCCCTCGGTGGGCGTCCCGAAGTTCACCACGACGCCGTCGGCGGCGGGTCCGTCGGCGTCGGGGTGGCGCAGCAGCGCCAGTCCCGAGACGGCGACCCCGGCCTCACCGGCGCGGCGCAGCGCCTCGGCCTCGGTGCCCTCGGGCAGGCGCAGCAGCAGGTGCAGACCGGCCGAGAGTCCGACGATCTCGACGGGCAGCGGCGCCAGCGCCGTCACCAGCCGGTCCCGGCGTCGCCGGTAGGCCAGGCGCATCTTGCGAATGTGCTTGTCGTAGCTGCCGTTCGAGACGAACTCGGCCATCGTCAGCGCGGCGATGCCGTTGACGTGGAACTGCTGGCCGCCGAGCGCGGCCAGCGCGCCGTCCAGCAGCGCGTCGGGCAGCACCATCCAGCCGAGCCGCAGGGCGGGCGCCAGCGCCTTGCTGGCCGAGCCGAGGTAGACGACGCGGTCGGGGTCGAGCCCTTGGAGGGCGCCGACGGGTTGGCGGTCGTACCGGAACTCACCGTCGTAGTCGTCTTCGAGGACGTAAGTGCCCGTGCGCGTGGCCCATTCGAGCGCGGCGGTCCTGCGCGCGGGGTGCAGCGGCACGCCGTGGGGGAAGTGGTGGGCGGGGGTGAGCAGGGCCGCGGTCAGAGTGGGATGACGGTCGAGGTCGGCGACGACGGCACCGTGGTCGTCGATGCCGATCGGGATGGTCGGCACGTCCAGTGCCGCCAGCGCCTCACGGAACAGGAACAGGCCGTAGGCCTCCACCGCGACGGGTCCGCCGAGCGTACGGCCCAGCGCCTCGACCGAGTGCCGGGTGCCCGCGGTGACGACGATCGAATCCGGTGAACAGCGCACGCCGCGGGCCCGGGTCAGGTAGTCGGCCAACGCCGCCCGCAGCTCGATGCGGCCCCGCGGATCGCCAAGGCGCAGTGCGTCGTTGGGGGCGTCGGTCAGGGCGCGCCGGGTGGCGGCCAGCCACGCCGCGCGCGGGAACTGGGCCACGTCACCGGCTCCGGGCATCAGATCGTGCACGGGCGTCCCCGGCGTGCCGCGGGGACGGGCGGGCAGCGGGGTGGCACCACCCAGCACCCACGTGCCTGCCCCCTGGCGGGCCCCCAGCAGACCCTCGGCGACCAGCTCGGCGTACGCCTCGGCCACGGTGTTGCGGGCCACGCCGAGATCCGCTGCCAGGACGCGCGACGGCGGCAACGCCGTACCCGGGGTCAGCCGGCCGCTGCGCACGGCGGCACGCAGGGCGGTCAGCAACCGATCGCGGCTGCCGCGGGCGCCGGGGATCAGTGCCCCCCGCAATTCCAGGTGCAGGTCGCGGGTCCCCGGTGTGGCCGGACCGGACGTCACCGCAGCATTCAAGCACGTGCACGGACGGCCCGGCCGGACCATCCAGCCAAGGTCACCGATCGGTCCCGATTGGTCATCGGTGGTGCCTTCCGGACGGGTCGTTCTGCGACACTTGCCGCAGCCCGCCAGAAACGGCTCGAGGAGGATCGATCAACGGTTTCACCACATCGGAGACCTGGCACGGTCGCGTTGTGGTCGTGACGGTGTCGGGAACGATCGATGCCCTCACCTCGCCGGCGTTGTACGGGGCGGCGGCCGTTGCGGTGCAGAAGAAGCCGGAGGGGCTGATCTTCGACTTCACCGACGTCACCCTGTTGGCGTCGGCGGGCATGCAGGTGCTGATCACGACGATGCGCATGCTCGGGCCCTCCGTCGGCTACGCGGTGGTCGCCGACGGTCCGGCGACCAGCAGGCCGCTCGAGATCGCCGGGGTCGCGGACTTCATCGACGTGTATCCGACCCTCGACGCGGCGATGGCACGAGTGTCGAAGCAGACCGACTGAACCGCAGGATTGGCCCACGAAAGTGGGCTGACATTGCACCACGTATCTGGTCCTTTCTGGCCCTAACGTCGATGCCATGACCCAGACACTCGAACACCCCACCGCGATCGACCGCCTGCAGATCTACAAGGTCTCCCCGGAGCTGTACGACGCGATGATGAAGCTCTCGCTGGCGTCGGCGAAGGACGTCGACCCCACCATCGGCGAACTGATCAAGATCCGCGCCAGCCAGATCAACCACTGCGCGTTCTGCCTCGACATGCACGTCGCCGACGCCCGCAAGAACGGCGAGACCGAGCAGCGCCTGGCGCTGGTCGCCGCGTGGGACGAAGCCGGCACCCTGTTCACCGCGCAGGAGCGCGCCGCACTGGAACTCACCGAGGCCATCACCGAGCTGCACCACGGCCACGTCTCCGACGAGGTCTACGCCAGGGCCGCCGCCGTGTTCAGCGAACGGGAGCTGGCGCAGGTGATCGCGCTGGCGGTGACCATCAACGCGTGGAACCGCTTCAACGTAGCGACGCGGATGAAGGCGCCGCGGCGCTGACCACGCACCGGGCGCGTGGCTACACCCAGTACGGCACACGCGCCCGGTACTGCCGCAGCGCGAACGCGGTGACGGTCCACCCGACGACGGTCAGCGCGATCACCACCACCCAGTGATGCAGCTGCTGGTCGGCGCCCAGCAGCGGCGCCCGCACGATGTCGACGTAGTGCAGCAGCGGGTTGAACTCGATGACCTTGGCCCACCCGCCGGCGCCCTGGGCGCGCAGCGTCTGGTCGTTCCAGATGATCGGCGTCATGTAGAACAGCAGCTGCACCAGGCTGAACAGCAGGGGGCTGATGTCCCGGTACCGCGTGGCGAGGATGCCGAAGCACAGCGCCACCCACACGCAGTTGAGCACGATGAGCGCCAGCGCCGGGATGAACGCCAGATCGGTCCACGTCCAGTGCTGCGGAAAGATGATCGCGATCACCACGAAGATCACGATGTTGTGCGCGAACAGCAGCACCTGGCGCCACACCAGCCGGTAGACGTGCACGCTCAGCGGCGTCGGCAGCTGCTTGATCAGCCCCTCGTTGGCGACGAACACGTCGGCACCCTCGAGGATCGAGGCATTGATCAGGTTCCAGATGATCAGGCCCAGGGTCACGTACGGAAGGTGCTCGGACAGTTCGAGTTTGAACAACTTCGAGTACAGGCCACCCAGTGCCACCGCCATGGTGCCGGTGGCGATGGTGATCCAGATGGGGCCCAGCACCGAGCGGCGGTACCGCTGCTTGATGTCCTGCCAGCCCAGGTGCAGCCACAGCTCGCGCTTGCCGAACCCCGCCGTCAGATCGCCCCACGCCCGTGCGAAGGTCTTCGACTGCGCCGCGGCATCGGTGAACGTCATCGCTTGGCCTCCTTCGCCCCGCCAGATCCCCCATCGCGCCGGTCGTGCGGCAGGAACCGCTCCCGTGCCCCCATGCGCCGCAACCGGATCCAGTCGGCGAACCCCGCCGGGTCGCGCCGCGTCACCAGGAAGAACCAGCCGAACCGCAGCCACTCCTGCGGCACCAGCTTGCGCATCCCGCGCTGCGCCTGCAGATAACCGCGGTTGCGGTAGGTGAAGTAGCGCTTGGTGTCGTCGGACGGATACTGCGTGTGCATGCGGCCGCCGAGGATCGGCTTGAACTCGTCGGATCCCTGCGGGTGCAGGTAGACGGCGTCGAGGCACGTGCCGAACGGCACGCCCGACAGCGCCAGCCTGCGGTGCACGTCCACCTCGTCGCCGCGCACGAACAGCCGGATGTCCGGGACGCCGACGGCGTCGATGGTGGCAGCGCTGAACAGGGCACCGTTGAACAGCGAGGCGATGCCCGGCAGCAGGCCGCCGCCGCCCAGCTCGGACACCCGGCGCCGCCAGACCAGACCGCGCCGCAACGGGAACGCCAGCCGGTCGGGGTCGTCGGCGTCGCACACCATCGGCGACACCTCGCCCAGCCGGTGGCGGCGCGCACACTCCAGCAGCGTGCCCAGCACCTCGTCGTCGGCCGGGCGACCGTCGTCGTCGGCGAGCCACACCCAGTCCGCGCCCAGTGCCAGCGCATGCAGCATGCCCAGCGCGAAGCCGCCCGCCCCGCCGAGGTTGCGGGCCGACCCCACGTAGGTCGACGGCACCGGCGTCGCGGCGACGACGTCGGCCACGCGGGGATCGTCGTCGTTGTCGACGACGATCAGGTGGTCGGGCGCGCGCCGCTGGCTGCACACCGCCGTTAGCGAGCGGGTCAGCAGATCGACCCGGCGGTGCGTCACCACGACGGCGACGATCCTCTCCGGGACGTCGTCCGTCACCTGCTCGGCGCCGGCCCGCTCAGTCACGTGCGGTGTCCCGGCGCTCGTTCTCCTCGATCACCTCGCGTACGTGTCGGGCCGCGTCCTCGCCCTCGTAGGCGCGCACGATCTCCTCGATGCCGCCCGTCATCTTGATGGTGCCGTGATCCACCCACATCGCGGTGTTGCACAGCTGCGCCAGGAACTCGTTGGAGTGGCTGGCGAACACCAGGATCCCCGATCGCGCCACCAGGTCCTGTAGGCGCGTGCGGGCCTTCTTCATGAACTCGGCGTCGACGGCGCCGATGCCCTCGTCGAGCAGTAGGATCTCCGGATCGATGCTGGTGACGACCCCCATCGCCAGGCGCACCCGCATGCCCGTGGAGTACGTGCGCAGCGGCATCGACAGGTAGTCGCCCAGCTCGGTGAACTCGGCGATCTCGTCGACCTTGGCGAGCATCTGCTTGCGCGTCTGCCCCAGGAACAGGCCGCGGATCAGGATGTTCTCGAAACCGGAGATCTCCGGATCCATGCCGACGCCCAGGTCGAACACCGGCGCCACGCGACCGGTCACGGTCGCCGAGCCGCGCGTGGGTTCGTAGATGCCCGACAGCAGACGCAGCAGCGTCGACTTGCCCGCACCGTTGTGGCCCACCAGGCCCACGCGGTCACCCATCTTCAGCGACAGCGTGATGTCGCGCAGCGCCTCGATGACCACGACGTTCGACTCGTTGCGGCCGATGGCGCCGCCCGCCTTGCCCAGGAACGCCTTCTTCAGCGACCGTGACTTGGCGTCGAAGATCGGGAATTCGACCCACGCGTCGCGGGTCGAGATGTGTGGTTCCACGCGACCTACAGGTACTGGCCGGTCCCGTGCCCGGGACCACGCGTGCCGGGGGCCGCGACGCCGGGGGGAAGGGCGCCCTGGCGCATCTGCTCCAACTGCTGGCGCGCGGCCATCTGCTGGGCGAACAGCGCCGTCTGGATCCCGTGGAACAGGCCTTCGAGCCAGCCGACCAGCTGCGCCTGGGCGATGCGCAGCTCGGCGTCCGAGGGCACGGACTCCTCGGTGAACGGCAGCGTGAGGCGTTCGAGTTCGTCGCGCAGTTCGGGCGCCAGACCGTCTTCGAGCTCGGAGATGCTGGTGCGGTGGATGTCGCGCAGCTTGGCGCGGCTGGCCTCGTCGAGCGGAGCGGCGCGCACCTCCTCGAGCAGCTGCTTGATCATGGTGCCGATGCGCATCACCTTGGCGGGCTGCTCCACCAGGTCGGTGAGCGACTTGTCGTCGTCCTCCTGCGCCTTGTCCCTGCTCTCGGGCGCCTGGCTGATGATTTCGTAATCGGGATCGTCGGGTGTCATGCCGTCTGCTTTCCCTGCCATTCGTAGATCCGATCCTCACCGTTGTCGTAGATCTTCTTCCACGACCGGGAGGCGTCTAGCGACACTAGCCCGTCGGGCATGACGAACCCGCGCACCACCGGCGTGCTGGTGATGACATAGCGGATGTTCAGCGCCCGGACGGCCGCGGCCACGCGCGGATCGGTGTCGGCGTCGTCGGCGTACGCCCAGAAGACGAAGCGCTGCGGTCCCGGCCCCTGCTGCTGGGGGAAGTCGTAGTGCGTCCACAGTGGGTGCAGGCCGGCCACCGCGTACATCCAGGCGGTGCCGTCGACGTTGGCGTTGCCGATCAACGTGTCGTGCGCGCCGGGCAGCGTGGCCAGGTAGGCGAACGCCTCGAGGTCCTTGGCGTCGACGATCACCGAGTCGTACTTGTCGCCGAGCAGGAACCGGTGCCGCGGCAGGTAGTGCCACGCCAGACCCACCGACACCGCGACGAGCGCGACGGCCGTCGCACCCTGCCACACCCGCGCGTCGACGGTGGGCAGCCGGGCGCGGCATCGGTCGACCACCCAGCGCGTGATCGTGTAGAGCGCGATGCCGGCCATGGGGGCCAGCAGCATCGCGACCACGGCGGACAGCCTGCGCGGATCGCTGTAGAACAGGTCGCTGTACGTGCCCGTGATGGCTCCGATGGGCCCGCCGAACGGCGCCGACGAGTGCACGATCGACACCACCAGCAGGGTCCAGACCAGCAGCGGCCACCAGACTCGTCGCCAGGCCAGGTACAGCCAGCCCAGACCGGCCAACAGCAGGATGGCGTTCTGGATCGGGAAGTCGTTGAGGTGGCGGGTGTGCGCGAACACGGCGTCGAACAGCGCCTTCTTGCGCCCCTCGTGGGTGACGAAGGCGTGCCCGGCGATGATCTCGGCCTGCTGCAGCACGCCGAGGAACTGTGGCAGCAGCACCGCCAGCGCGGGCAGGCCCACCGTCAGCAGGGTGGCCACGTCGGCCAGGCGCCCGCGCACCGGCCGCAGCAATCCCTCGGCCAGCCACCAGGCGGCGACGAAGGTCACGGTCACCATGCCGCCGGTGATGTGCACCGAGAACACGCCGACGAGGGCCAGTACCGCCAGCGGTATGCGATCGCGGTGCCGCAGGGTCGAGACGATGAAGGCCGCCGCGGGCACCGCCACGCCGTAGGCGGCGAGGTTGGGCATCGACGCGGTGTCGAACTCGACGTAGGGCACCGCCGTGAACGACGCCGTCAGCGCGGCCGCGGCGGCCGCGCACCCGGCGACCCGCCACTGGTCGTCGACGCGGGGCCGCAGCAGCTGCCAGGTCAGCACCGCGGCGCTGGTGGGGAACAGCCAGATGGCCGCGGTCAGGGAGTTCAGGGTGTAGGCGCTGGTGGCTGCCGCGCCCGTCAGCTGACACTGCAGCGCGGCCAGCGCGTGGAACACCGAGGGGTAGTACAGGACGTCGTGCGTCTCGACGTTGCGGAGTTCGCCCATGTGCGTCGGGGACGCCTGCCCAGTCTCGACGATCCACCGGATGGTGTTCGCGTGCCAGACCGAATCCCAGTTGCTGGGGATGCTCTGCCAGTGCGGCAGCCCGGTGAGCGCCGCGTAGCCGATGAGCACCGCACCGACCGCGATCCCGGCGGCGACGACGAGCGCCGGCCCGATGGTCATGGCGCCCGCGGCGGCGTCGCGGACGCCGAACCGCGCCAGAGCGACCCGCAGGATCGTGACGAGGATCACGACGACGAGGAGGGCGCCGAGCGCGCTCCAGCCGTTCCACGGGACCCCCAGCGCGCCCAGCGGCAGGATCGCGATGCCGACGATGCCGTAGGTGAGCGGCGCGGCCGTGGCGATGGCGACGGGCCACGTTAGCTGCGCCGCGCGCGCGACGATAGCTCCCGGGGTGACCAGCAACAACCACGCCACTAGCACCCCGGCCGCCAAGCTCACTGCACTAGTATGGCTGCCCAGACGACCCGGTTCGGCGCGGCGTGGGCACGAGCGTGGGTCCATGGAAATCGCTGTGGGGGCGGTTCTCGGATGCTCGAAGGTGGCTGGCATGGCATATGACGTCGCCCGGGTGCGCGGTCTGCACCCTTCGTTGGGCGACGGTTGGGTGCACTTCGACGCCCCGCGGGGGATGCTGCTGCCCGACTCGGTCGCCACGACGGTGTCGACGGCGTTTCGCGGCTCGATGACGACGGACGTCGGCCCCCATCCGTCGGCGCAGCGCAGTGCGGCGGTCCTCGCCGCCGCCCGGCGGGCGGTTGCCGACCTGGTGGGTGGTGACCCGCGCGGCGTGGTGCTGGGCGCCGATCGCGCGATTTTGCTGACGTCCTTGGCCGACGCGTCGTCGTCGCGCGTCGGGTTGGGCTACGAGGTGGTGGTCAGCCGCCTCGACGACGAGGCGAACATCGCGCCCTGGCTGCGGGCGGCCAACCGCTACGGCGCCAAGGTGAAGTGGGCCGAGGTCGACATCGAGACCGGTGAGCTGCCGCCGTGGCAGTGGGAGTCGCTCATCACCAAGCCGACGCGGCTGGTCGCCCTCGCGTCGGCGTCGTCGACGCTGGGCACGCTCACCGATCTGCGGCCCGTGATCAAGCTGGTGCACGAGAACTCGGGCCTGGTGGTGGTCGACCACTCGGCGGCGGCGCCCTACCGGCTGTTCGACGTCAACGAGGTGGAGGCCGACGTGGTGGCGGTCAACGCCGTCGCCTGGGGTGGTCCGCCCATCGGGGCGCTGGTGTTCCGCGACCCGTCGCTGATCGACGCGTTCGGGTCGGTGTCGCTGGATCCCGAGGCCACCGGCGCCGCACGGCTCGAGATGGGGCAGCACCAGTACGGCATGCTCGCCGGCGTGGTGGCCAGCGTCGAGTACCTGGCGGGTCTCGACGAGACCGCGACGGGCACCCGCCGGGAGCGGCTCGCGGTGTCCATGCGCTCGGCGGCCGCCTACATGGATCGGCTCTTCGACTACCTGCTGGCCTCGTTGCGGTCGCTGCCGCTGGTGATGGTGCTGGGGCAGCCGGAGGCGCGGATCCCGGTGCTGAGCCTGGCGCTCGACGGCGTGCCCGCCGAACGTGTCATCAAGCGGTTGGCCGACAACGGCGTGCTGGCCGTGACCGACGCGACGTCGCGCGCGCTCGACGCCATCGGCGTCGCCGACATCGGCGGCGCCGTGACCATCGGGCTGGCGCACTACACCACGATGGCCGAGGTGGATCAGCTGGTGCGGGCCCTCGCCTCGCTGGGATAGCCGCTCGCTGGAATGGCCGCTGGGGTCAGTCCCGCACGCGCAGCAGCACCTTGCCGGTCACGTCGCCGGACTCGAGCAGGCGGTGCGCCGCGGCGGCGTCGGTGATCGGCAGCTCGGCGCCGACGATGGGGCGCACCCGGCCGTCGGCGATCATGGGCCACACTCCTGCCACCACCGCGTCGACGATGGCGCTCTTGCCGGACGGCCCGGTCACGGGTCGGGAGCGCAGTGCGGTCGCGATGATGCCGGCCCGTTTGGCGAGCAGCTTGCCGATGTTCAGTTCGGCCTTGACCCCGCCCTGAAATCCGATGACGACCAGACGGCCGTCGGCGGCGAGTGCATCGACGTTGCGGTCGAGGTAGGCCGCCCCCATGATGTCGAGGATGACGTCGGCGCCGGCCCCGCCGGTCTCGGCGCGCACCCGCTCGACGAAGTCCTCTTTGCGGTAATTGACGCCTACGTCGGATCCTAGTTCGCGACATAGATCCAACTTGGCCTCGCTGCCCGCGGTGACCACCACCGTGCACCCCAGGGCGTGGGCAACCTGGATCGCATGTGTACCGATGCCGCTCGCCCCGCCGTGGATTAGAGCCACCCGTCCGGCGGTGAGTCCGGCCGTCATCACGAGATTGGACCAGACCGTGCAGGCCACCTCGGGTAGGGCGGCGGCGGCCATCACGTCGACGCCCGGCGGAAGCGGCATCACCTGGGCCGCGGGCACCGCCACGCGTTCGGCGTAACCACCGCCTGCCAGCAAAGCGCAGACCGGTTGGCCGACCGTCCATTCCGAGACGTCGTCGCCGACCTCGCGGACGTAGCCAGAGACCTCTAGGCCGAGAATGGAACTAGTTCCCTTGGGAGGGGGATAGTTCCCTGCGGCCTGCAGCAGATCGGCGCGGTTCACCCCTGCGGCAACGACGTCGAGTACGACTTCACCTGGGTTAGCTGTGGGTTCGGCAACCTCTTGCCAGGCCATGTCAGTTGGGGAATTCGCCACGATCGCATGCATGTCGATAACGCTACTCGGCGGGCGTTGTCGTCTTACCATGACATCTATGGAGGGGATGATCGCAGGGCGAACCGCGAGCGCCATGCCCGGTCTGGACATCGCGGAACAACGATCGTGGCAAAATTTCTTGGACGCGGCGCTACGGCTGTACGCGACCCTGAACAAGTCACTGGTGGAGGCTCACCACCTCACACTCAACGACGTCCGGCTGCTCGAGATCCTGGACAAGTCGCCCACGGGCGCGGCCCGGATGGGGGATCTCGCCGAGGAGCTGATGTCGCTGCCCAGCCGCGTCACGCGGCAGATCCATCGGCTGGAGGATCAGGGCCTCGCGCGCCGCACGTCCAGCCCCGACGACGGGCGCGGCGTCCTCGCCAGCATCACGCCGGAAGGGCGGGCCCGGCTCAAACAGGCGTTGGTGACGTACTCCGAGGGGGTGCGCAACCACTTCCTGTCCCGGCTGTCCCGCACCCAGATCGCCGCCATGGGGGAGAACTGCAGGCGCATCGGCGCCGGCCTGCGGGCCAGCGACCCGCCGGCACGTCTGGGCAGGGTCTAGGGATCCCTTACGATTGTCCGCGGTGGCGTGGCAGAGCGGCCTAATGCACTCGCCTTGAAAGCGAGAGACGGCTAACACCGTCCGGGGGTTCAAATCCCTCCGCCACCGCCATCGGAATCCCCGTTCCCCGCGCAATTGCTTCCCTCGTCAATTAGGTTCGTGGGACGACACGACGGAGGGCAGGGGCATGGCGGTACGCGCACGGGTGGGCATGGCGGTGATCGCGGCCGCGGCCGCGGGGTGCTTGGGCGGCCTGAGCGGCGGCGTCGCGGCGGCAGCGCCCGCGCAACTGTGCGACACCGTCGACGCCAACCAGATGTGCCAACTGCAGGCCAGCGGGCCCTACCGCAACGTCGACATCGCCATTCCCGCCGACTACCCCGAGGAGCAGCTGCTCCAGGACTACGTCAACGGGGTCCTCACCGAGTTCCAGGACGGGTCCGATCCCGTTGCGGGCCAACCACCGTACGAACTCGACGTCACCAGCACGCGCTACTCGTCGGGAGCGCCGGGCCAGCACGCCACCACGTCGGTGGCGGTGAAGGTCTTCCAGAGCGCCGGCGGCGCCCACCCCACCACGTGGTACCGGGCGTTCAACTACGACCTGACCGCACAGGCGCCGGTGACGTTCGCCGAGGCCTTCCCGAACGCCACGGACGCCGTCGCCAAGATCTGGCCCATCGTGCGCGGCGACCTCGACCGACAGGCCGGGCAGAACCTCGACATCCCGAACGACACCGGCCTCGACCCGCGGATCTACGAGAACTTCGCGTTCTCCGGGGATTCGGTGGTCTTCTTCTTCGACCGCGACGCGTTCTTCGGCGCCCTGGGCGCGCAAGAGGTCACCATCCCCAAGGCTCAGCTCGCCGGCGTGCTCGACCCGCGCTTCGCGTAGCGCCGGGCCGGCTACTCGCCCGTGAACTCCGGCGGGCGCTTGGCGAACATCGCGGTGATGCCCTCGGTGAGGTCCTTGCTGGGCAGGAACGCCGCGTTCCACGCCGCCACGTAGCGCAGGCTCGCCGCCACCTGGGCCGTGCGCTGCTCGTCGAGCACGTCCTTGACGCCCCGGACCACCAGCGGTGGGTTGGCGGCGATGGCGCGCGCGGTGTCGTGGGCCGCGGCCAACGTCGCCTCGGCGTCGGGGAACACGTCGTTGACCAGACCGATCCGCTCGGCCCGCGCCGCGTCGACGTCCTTGCCCGTCAGCGCCAGTTCGCGCAGGTGCCCGTCGGACAGGATCATCGGCAGCCGCGCCAGGGACCCGACGTCGGCGACCATCGCGAGCTTGACCTCGCGCACCGAGAACTTGGCGTCGGCGCTGGCGTAGCGGATGTCGACGGCCGAGATGAGGTCGACGCCGCCGCCGATGCACCAGCCGGACACGGCGGCGATCACGGGCGTCCGGCAGTCGGCGACGGCCGTGATGGCATGCTGCATGCGCTTGATCGTCGCGTGGAAGTCCGTGCGCGCCTTCGCCATTGCGCCCTCGGAGAGCACCGGCGTGAGCACGTCGCCCATGGCCGCCAGGTCCAGGCCGTAGCTGAAGTTGGCGCCCGAGCCGGTGAGCACGATGGCCCGCACGTCCGGGTCGGCGTCCAGCGTCGCGAATGCCACGGGGAGTTCGGACCAGAAGGCCGGACCCATGGCGTTGCCCTTGCCTGGGCCGGTGAGCGTGACGCGTGCCACGTGGCCGTCGATCTCGACGGTGAGGGATTCGTAGGTGTCACCCATGGCAGCAGGCTAACCGCTCGCCGGTCAGGGCGGCCCGCCGCCCATCAGCACGTCCGCCAGCACGATGTCCTTCGGCAGGAACTGGCACATCGCATCGGCGGCGATGCGCATGGTGTTCATGTCGTCGCCGCCGATGGTCGGGCCGAACTCGGACAGGATCTCCTCGATGACGGCCTGCTGATCGTCGGGCGACATCGCGTTGAACTCGCCGCACGTCACGCTCTGGGCGTCCCCCGACGACGGGGGTGCGCTGCGCGTCGAGGTGAGCGGCGCGCCGGGTTCGGTGGTCATCGCCACCTGGCCGTCGACGGTGCGGGAGCATCCGGCCAGGGCGCCGACGGCGATCAGGACCGTGGCGGCGACCAGGACGGGGGACCTCACGCCCCCCACGATATGCGCTAGACCCGGCGCAGGTAGAAGTACAGGTGACGCGGCGCGCCGGAACTGGTGTCCAGGGCCCCCTTGCCGTTCATGATCCCGACCACGGTCTGGGCGTCGACCTTCTTGAAGTGGTCGTGCACGGGCTTGCCGTCGTAGACCATCGTGGCGGTCACCTCGCCGCGGAACTCCTCGGCCCACAGCGTCGCCTCGCCGTTCATGGCCTCGGTGTTCGAGAACTTCTCGCCGTCGGCGTTCAGGCACACCAGGGGCTTGGCGTCGGAGGCGGAGACGAACGTCTTGCCGAACCAGTTGAGCCGCTTCATGAACCCGTTGGCGCGGTGGCCGGTGTCGAACTCGCCGCCCTGCCACTCGCCGATCATGAAGTCGATGGTCGTGGGCGACAGGGTCTCCCAGAACGCGTCGAGGTCGGCGTCGGCGATCTGGTCGGTGCGGGCCACGAAGGCGTCGAAGGTGTCGCGGGCGGTCATGCGTTCTCCATCCACCGTGACGCGAACTCCAAGAACGCGTCGTTCTCGTGCTGAGCGGCGACGGTCACCCGAACGCCGTCCTGACCATACGGGCGCACCAGGATGCGGTTCTCGGCGGCCGCGTTGACGAACGCATCGGTGCGTTCGGCCAGGGGCAGCCAGACGAAGTTGGCCTGCGCCGGCGGCACGGTGAAGCCGGCCGCGCGCAGGGTCGCGGTCACCCGGGCGCGTTCGGCGACGACGGCGTCGGTGCGGGCCAGCAGCTCGTCGGCGGCCTCCAGCGAGGCGATGGCTGCGGCCTGCGACACGCTGGTGGCCGAGAACGGGACGTAGACCTTGCCGAGGGCGGTGACGATCTCGGGGTCGGCGACGGCGTAGCCGACGCGCAGGCCCGCCAATCCGTAGGCCTTCGAAAACGTGCGCAGCACAACGACGTTGGAGTGTTCCCGCACCAAACCGAAGCTGTCGGGCAGCATGTCGTCGCGGATGTACTCGACGTAGGCCTCGTCGAGGGCGATCACGACGTCCGACGGCACGGCCGCGACGAACCGGGCCAGCGCGGCGGGGTCGACCACCGTTCCGGTGGGGTTGTTCGGGTTGCAGACGAAGATCAGCCGCGTCTTGTCGGTGACGGCCGCGAGCATGGCGTCCAGGTCGTGGGTGTGGTCGCGCAGCGGCACCGGTACCGGCGTGGCTCCCGCGGTGCGCACCTGCAGGGGGTAGATCTCGAAACTGCGCCAGCCGAACATCACCTCGTCGCCCACCGACGCGGTGATCTGGATGAGCTGCTGGCACAGGCTCACCGACCCGCAGCCCACGGCGATCTGCTCGGGGGCGAACGCACCGCCGTCGAGCGTCTTGGCCAGGCTCTCGCGCAACTCGACGTAGCCGTTGTCCGGGTAGCGGTTGATGGTCTCCATGGCCGTGGCCACCGCCGCGCGCACGCTGGGCAGCGGACCGTCGGTGGTCTCGTTGCTGGCGATCTTGATGGCGCCGGGGACCGTGCGCCCCGGGGTGTAGGCGGGCAGGTCGGCCATCACGGGACGCAGACGGGGTGTCACGCGCCCCAGTCTAGGGGCGGACGACGGCTGCGTTTCAGGCCGCTCACGTACCGCTTTGCCTTCCCGTCGTCGGCGTGTGTACTCTTTCCCCTCGGATCGTTTGGAGGCGTGCCAGAGCGGCCGAATGGGACTCACTGCTAATGAGTTGTCCCCCTTACAGGGGACCGGAGGTTCAAATCCTCTCGCCTCCGCCGCGGTTGGCTCGCGCCAGACCGCACAACTGAATAGCCGGCGCCCGTAGCTCAACGGATAGAGCATCTGACTACGGATCAGAAGGTTAGGGGTTCGAATCCCTTCGGGCGCACTCGTCGTGGAATGCCGGTTGCGTTGCAGCCGGCATTCGTCGTCTCCGGGGTGGGGTCAGGGCGGTGTCAGGGAGCTGTCGTGACCGCCCTGATACCCAGCCGCGCAGGCCTTCGCGACCTGACGGGGGAGTGAGCGACCCAGTGGGTGCCCGGGGTTTCGGGGTGCGGGCATGCGGATATGTGACGAGTGGGTCCCGCTGCTCGTCGACGCACGATCATCGTTGAGCTTGGCCCGGCGAGGTCCCGCCACATCCCGACGTTCAGACCCTGCGTACCGGATGCGGCGGGGCCTCGTCTCCGAGTATGCCGCCCCCCTCCGACACGTCGGGATCGTCAGGCGCCGTCGAGGGCGGCCTTGAGGTGCGCGGTGGCCGCGGCGCGCAGGTGGGTGAGATCCGACGCGATCGACGCGAAGGTGAAGCCCTCGGCCAGTCGACGGGCCGCGGTCGCGCCGTCGGGGGTGTGGATGCCCGCTGCGATGCCCGCGGCCGCGGCGGCCTCACGTGCGGCTACCAGGGCGGCTTCGAACTGGGCGTCGACCGCCGGGTCCTGCGGATGCGCCCCGCCGACCGCGAGGCGCAGGTCCGACGGGCCGACGTAGATGCCCGCCAGGCCGCCGGTGGCGCAGATCTGCTCCACGTGGCGCAGCCCCTCGGGGGTCTCGATCATGGCCAGCACCACGGTGTCGTCGTTGGCCGTCGCGGGGGTGGGGCCGATGCGCAGTTGCGAGCGCATCGGACCGTAGGACCGCACGCCGTAGGGCGGATAGGTGGCGGCGGCGACGGCCGCGGCGGCCTCGTCGGCGGTGTTCACCAGCGGCACGATGACGCCTGCCGCGCCGGCGTCGAGGGCGCGGCCGATCGGGGTGGGATGGTTGGCCTCCACGCGTACGAGGCCGACGGGGCCGCCTGCGGCGTCGATCGCGGTGAGGCCGGCGAGCATGCCGGCGTATCCGATGAGCCCGTGTTGCATGTCGAGGGCGAGGTAGTCGTAGCCGACGTGGGCCAGCCACTCCGTGGACACGGGGGAGTCGAGCACGGACCAGTAGCCGAGGAGGCGTTCCCGGCGGCGCAAGCGGGTGGCGAAGTCGTGGGCGGTCACGGTGGTCCTAGCGGTTGTAGTTGGGCATGGCGCCGCGCAGCGTCGCACCGACGTCGTCGCACTCGGCGACCAGGTCGGCCTCGAGCGGGCCGGCGGCGATCGCGGCGACGTTGTGTTCGAGGTGGCTCACCTTCGATCCGCCGAGCAGGATGGGCCCGGCGACGGGCTTGCTGACCAGCCACCGCAGCGCCAGCTCGGTCATCGGGATGCCCGCCTTGTCGGCCAGGGTGGCCAACCGGTCGATGGCGTCGAAGATGGTGGCGTTCCAATAGCGTTCGCGATACATCGCGGCCAGTCGGGAATCGCCGAACCGGCCGGCGGCGGGGTCGGCGTCGAAGGTGTGCTTGCCGGTGAGCAGCCCCCCGCCCAGGGGGTTGTAGACCATGGTGATCAGGGCCGTGACGTCGGCGAACTCGGCGTACTCGTCTTCGAGGCGTCGGGCCAGCAGGTTGTAGACCTGCTGGGCCACCACGGGCCGCGGCGCTCCCACCT
The DNA here is from genome assembly GCF_058148405.1 of Mycobacterium sp. DHQP2018-32-09. Classification (NCBI taxonomy): domain Bacteria; kingdom Bacillati; phylum Actinomycetota; class Actinomycetes; order Mycobacteriales; family Mycobacteriaceae; genus Mycobacterium; species Mycobacterium sp. DHQP2018-32-09. The sequence goes on from NZ_JBYVYK010000005.1 coordinate 36,649, forward strand.
CGTCGGCGAGCCGGTTGATCTCGCCGATCTGCCACGCGGAGTAGTTCGAGACCCCGAGTGCCCCGATCTTGCCCTCCTCGACCAGCTGGGCCACCGTGGCCAGCGTCTCGTGCAGCGGCGTGGCCCGGTCCGGCTGGTGCAGGTAGAACAGGTCGACGCGATCGGTGTCGAGGCGCCGCAGGCTGCCCTCGAGGCTGGCACGCAGCCCCGCCGCGGACAGCGGCGCGTGCTCGCCCGCATCGGGGTGTGGGATGCCGGCCTTGGTGGCCAGGGTCACCTGATCGCGTCGGCCGGCCAGGACGCGGGCGAGGATCCTCTCGGCCTCGCCGCCGGCGTATCCGTTGGCGGTGTCGACGTGGGTGATCCCGGAGGCCAGCGCGACGTCCACCATGGTGGCGGCGACGTCGGGGGACACCGTGTCGCCGAAGGTCATGGTGCCCAGGACGGGTCGCGTCGGGTCGAGGTCGAACATCAGGCTGCTCCTTGCAGGTGGGGGCTCGCGCCCAGGCGCGACACCACGTCGCGCGGTTTGATGCCGGTCATGGTGGTGGGATCGAGGGCGGCGGCGCGCAGCGCGACGGTGTACGGCTGCCGTGGGTGCGCCAATACGTCTGCGGTGGCTCCGGATTCGACGACTTCGCCGGAGCGCATGACGACGATGGTGTCGCTGATCTCGCGCACCACGCCGAGGTTGTGGGAGATGAAGACGTAGGTCAGCCCGGTGTCCCGCTTGATGTCGCGCAACAGGTCGAGTACCTGGGCCTGCACGGAGACGTCGAGTGCGCTGGTGGCTTCGTCGCACACCAGCAGTTCGGGCTCGCTGGCCAGCGCGCGGGCGATCCCGATGCGCTGGCGCTGGCCGCCCGAGAACTCGGCCGGCTTGCGGCGCAGCGCGCTGGTGGGCAGGCCCACCTGATCGATGAGCCGTGCGGCGCGGGCCTCGCGGTCGCGGCGGCTGCGCACTCCGCGCAGGCGGAGGGGTTCGGCGACGATGTCGACGGCACACAGGTGCGGGTCCAACGAGCCGTAGGGGTCTTGGAAGACCATCTGGATGCGGGATCGCATCGGGCGCAGCTTGCGCTCCGACAGCCCGGCGACGTCGACACCGTCGACGAGGATCCGCCCGGAGGTCGGGCGGACGAGTCGCACGATCGCCTTCGCCAACGTCGACTTGCCGCAACCGGATTCGCCGACGACGGCCAGACACGAGCCCTTCTCGACGTTCAGGCTCACCGAGTTCAGCGCGCGGAACACCCCGCCGGATACCGGGTACTCGACCACGAGGTCGTCGATGCGTAGCAGGGGTGTGGTCATGCCGGTACCTCCACGTCGGGTTGTGCGCTCAACCGCGGCACGGCGTCGAGAAGCCGCTTGGAATAGGCGGTTTGCGGGTTGGTCAGCAGGGCGTCGGCGCGGCCGCCTTCGACGAACCGGCCGTCCTTCATCACGAAGATCCGGTCGGACATCAGCCGTGCGACACCCAGATCGTGGGTGATCAGCAGCATCGCCACACCGGTGCGCTCCTGCAGTTCCAGCAGCAGATCGAGGATGCTGGCCTGCACCGTCACGTCCAGCGCGCTGGTCGGTTCGTCGGCGACGATGAGTTCGGGTCCGGCGGCCAGCGCGGCGGCGATCAGGACGCGCTGCAGCATGCCCCCGGACAGCTGGTGGGGATACTTCGCCAATTGTTCTGCGGGACGGGGGATGTGCACCTGGTCCAGCAGCTCCACCGCGCGGATGCGCTGGGCGGACCGCCCGGTGACGCCGCCGTGCCGGATGGCGTCGCGCAGCTGAGACCCGATGGTGTGCACCGGGCTCAGCGCGGTCATCGGGTCCTGGGGGATCAGCGCGACGTGCCGGCCACGGACCTTCGCCAGTGCCGCGTGGTCGCCCAGGACGTCGCGGCCGTTGAACCGGACGCGTCCCGACAGGACGGCCAGATCCGTGGGCAACAATCCCAGCAGTCCCATCGCGGTGGTCGACTTGCCGGAGCCGGATTCGCCGATGATGGTGACGGTCTCGCCGGCCCCGATGCGGAAGGACACCCCGTCGACGGCGCGGATCACGCCGCCCGCGGTGATGAGCTCGATCTGGAGGTCGGCGACGTCGAGCAGGTCGGCCATGTCAGTCGTTCCTTCCGCGCCGCGTGAACAGTTTCCGCAGGGCGGTGCCCACGCCGCCCACACCGCCTGCGCCGTCGCGCAGACCGTCGCCCAGGAGGTTCACCCCGACGACCAGCAGTGCGATCACCAGGCCTGGAAGCGTCACCAGCCACCACGACGTGGTGACGTAGTCCTGGCCGTCGGAGATGATGCGGCCCCAGGTGGCGAAGGGGCGCTGCGGTCCGGCTCCCAGGTAGCTCAGTGCGCTCTCCAGCAGCACGGCTTGCGCGAGCAGCAGCAGCACCACGAGCGAGACCTGTTTGACGATGTTGGGCACGACGTGGCGGACCAGGATGGCGACGTGCCCGAGGCCCAGCACGTGCGCGGCGGCGATGTAGGGCTTCTCGCGTTCGACCAACGTCAACGAGCGTGTGAGGCGCGCGATCTCGGGCCACTGGGCGATGGCGATGACGAACGTGATGACGGGGATGGACGGTCCGAACAGCGCGACGACCAGCAGCAGCATCATGAGCAACGGCAACGACAGCTGCGCCTCCAAGAGCCTGCTCACCATGGTGTCGATCACGCCGCCGCGGTAGCCGGCGAGCGCGCCGAGCGTGAGGCCGATGAGACCCGACACCAGCACGGCGAGGATCCCGATGGCCAGGGAGACCTGTCCGCCGTAGAGCACGCGGGCCAGCAGGTCGCGGCCCAGTTGGTCGGTGCCGAAGAGGTGGCCGTCGGTGAGCGGGGGCAGGCGACGGCCGGCGAGCTCGGTGGCGTCGGGGGAGGGCAGGGGCAGGACGCGCGCCAGGGCCACGGGTGCGACGACGAGTAGCACCGCGATGCTGCCGACCCAGATCTTGATGCGGCTGTCTCGGGCGCGGCGGGTGGCACCTGCGCGGGCGACGTCGCGGGCGGTCACTGCCGAGGGTCGTGGCTCGGCGGGTGCCTCGATGACGGTGGTGGTCGGAGTGCTCACTTGCCGCTCCTCTTGGTGGTGCGTCCGGCTGCGAGCCGGACCCGCGGGTCGAGCAGGGGGTAGCAGAGGTCCACCAGCAGCTGGACCAGGATGGCCAGGACGGCGGTGACCAGGACGGTGGCCTGGATCAGGGGGTAGTCCCGCGTTTCGAGTGCGCGCACCACCAACGAGCCGACGCCGGGCCAGGCGAACACCACCTCGACCACCACGACGCCGTTGAGCATGGAGGCAAAGCGGGTGCCCAGTGCGGTGAGGACCGGGATGGCCGAGTTGCGCAGGGAGTACCGCCAGATCAGCTCGCGTTCCGACACGCCGCGCGAGCGCCCGACGGTCACGTAGGGAGAGGTGAAGGCGTTGACCATCTCTCGTCGCACCATGCGGGAGATGAGGGCCACCTGGAGCACGGCGATGGTGACCGTCGGCAGGATCAGGCTCGACCACGTGGTGAACCCGGCGGGCGGCAGCACGGGGATCAGTACGGCGAAGATGGTGATGAGCATCAGACCGGTCCAGAAGTCCGGCATCGACTGCCCGGCGATGGTGACGGCGTTGGCGGCCAACTCGCGACGGGTGTCGGCGCGGCGTGCCATCCATACCCCCAGCGGGATGGCGACGATGGTGGTCAGCAGGATCGCCGACACCGCGAGGGTGACGGTGTAGGGCAGGCGGGACGTCACCACGTCGAACGCGGGCGCCTGGAACGAATAGGACGTGCCCAGGTCGAGGTGCAGCAGGCCCTGGAGGTACTTGAGGTACTGGACGACGATCGATTGGTCGAGCCCCATGTCGGCGCGGATGCGCGCGAGGTCGTCGGTGGTGGCCAGCGGTCCGGCCAACGAGTAGGCGGGGTCCCCGGGTGCCATCCGGATCAACACGAACACGGTGGTCAGCGTCAGGAACACCGTGAACAGGCTTTGTGCGAGGCGACGCAGGACGTATCGCGGCATGGGGCCCAGGAGCCTGCCGAACGTGGTGCGTCGCGCGGCGCCGCCGGCGGCGGGCGGAGCGGTCGGGCGGGGGGCGAGGAGCTGGTCGGCCACGTCGGTCACCGGCTCGCGGCGGGCGTCGGGTGCGGGGTCTGGGTCTGGGTCTGGGTCTGGAGGTGGTGCTGCGTCTGGGTCGGGGTCATCGTCGACCTTTCATGCCACGGCCGCGGCGGGTGGTCGCGACCAGAAAGCGACGGGGTTGTCGTCCAGATCACAATGGCACTGTCGCGCAAAATGCGCAAGAACCGATCGCCATATTGCGCGTTCTACGCAAGATGGTTATGGTTCGTGTGGCTGCAGTCACAACTGCGGGGCCGCCACGACGGTTGGCTCGACGCGCTGCGCCACCCGCTCAACCCGGAGGTCGACGATGACCGAGTCGCTTCTCGATCGACGCCTGTCCCGCAGGTCGATGCTGCGTTCCGGCCTCCTGCTGTCCGCTGGACTCGCCGTGGCGCCCGCGGTGGTCTCGTGTGCGACGCCCACCGGCAGGCCGGGGCCCGGCGCCATCAGCCTCGGGCTCAACCGCGCGCTGAACACGTTGGACAACAAGCTGTTGCAGTACGACGCCGCGCTCACCGTGCAGCGCGCCGTGCGGCAGGCACTCACCGAGATCGACGCCGACCTCAAACCGCGACTGGTGCTGGCCGACGAGTTCCGCTTGATCGAACCCACCCGGTGGTTCGTGCGACTGCGCCCGGGCATCCGGTACTCCGACGGCAGCCCCGTCCAGGTCGCCGACGTGGCCACCGCGTTGGCCATGTATCCCCGGGTGAACGGGTCGTTCGTCGGCGGGTTCTTCCCCGAGTGGCCGGGCGTCGAACCGATCGACGCCACCAGCTTCTACCTCACGACCAACCGTCCCGTGCCGGTGCTCGACTACCTGATGTCGAACATCCTGATCACGCCCGCTGCGGCGAACCGGCCCGAGGACCTCTCCGACGGGGTCGGCACCGGCCCCTACGTCGTGACGGCCTCCGATCGCGGATCCGGCACGTTCTCCCTGGCGCGCAACGAGAACTACTGGGGCGCACCCGCACACGTGGAGGCCGTGCGGGTGCGGTTCATGCCCGACGAGTCCAGCCGCGTGGTCGCGCTGCGCAGCGGTGAACTCGACGTGATCGACTCCATCACCCCGGACTCCACCGACCAGATCTCGGGCCTCGCCGGCGTCGCCGTTCAGCAGGCCGACGGGGTCCGGCTCAACCAGCTGTTCTACAACTTCCGCAAGCCGCAGGGCAGTCCGCTCGCCGACGCACGCGTCCGTCGCGCCCTGACCCACGCCATCGACGGCAAGTCCCTCATCGAGAACGTGATGCAGAACTCGGCCACCGAGTCGCGCGGCGTCATCCCGCTGAGCCTGGCCGGGGCCGTGGAGACGGGCAGCTACACCTACGATCCCGGCCGCACCAAGGCCGAACTGCGGGCGCTGGGATTGGAGGATCTGCGCGTCAAGATCATCTGGGAGAGCGGCGAATTCGCCGCCGACACCGACATCATGGAGTCCGTGGTGCAGATGCTCGCGGCCGCGGGGGTCGCTGCCACCCTGCAGCAGTTCGAACCCGGCGGCGACATCGCCCAGTGGCGGCAGGGCCGGGCCGGGGACTGGGACATCCTGGGCAACGGTTACCCGAGCCCGACGGGCCTGGCGCTCACGATCATGCAGGGGATGTACGCCGGTACCGCCGAGAAGGAGGCCACCCGCGACACCTACCACGGCTATCTGTTCCCCGACATCACCGCCGTCATCACCCAGGCCTCCGAGGAGATCGACCCGACGCGGCGGGACGCGCTGCTCGCCGACGCTCAGCGGCGCATCTGGGACACCTGCCCCATGCTGTGGTCCTTCGTCCCGAAGGCCGTGCTCGGCCGGCGCACCCGCATCGACGGAATCGACCTGCGCCCCACGAACTCCTACGACCTTGCCGCCGTCACCATGAACGGAGACTCGTGACCACCACCGCCGCCACCGCCACGACCGACACCCTCCGCGCCGACGGCGTGCTGCGTCCCCATGCCGAAGCCGGTCGGCGAGAGACGCTGCTGCCTCCTCCGCACGTGCAGAACCACGCGGCCAACCTCGCCGTCCTCGCCGACGGGTCGCTGGCGTGCGCGTGGTTCTCCGGCACCCAGGAGGGCGTCTCGGACATCGGCGTCTGGGTGTCGCGCCTGCCGGTGGGCGCCGACGCGTGGACCCGGCCGGAACGCCTGTCCGACGACCCGACGCGCTCCGAGCAGAATCCGGTGCTGCACCGGCACGACAACGGGGAGCTGTGGCTGCTGTGGACGTCTCAGCACGCCGGCAACCAGGACACCGCCCGCGTGCAACGGCGGGTGTCGGCTGACGGCGGCCGCAGCTGGGGATCCCCGCACACGCTGATCCCCGCCACCGGCGACGCCGGCGTCTTCATCCGCCAGCCGCCGGTCGTACTGCCCGGCGGCAGGATCTTGCTGCCGATCTTCTATTGCGTTCGGGTGCCAGGAGAGAAGTGGGTGGGCAACCTCGACTACAGCGCGGTGATGGTGTCCGACGACGACGGCGCCACGTGGCGCGAGATCGAGGTCCCCGACAGCGTTGGGTGCGTGCACATGAACGTGGGCCGACTGTCCGACGGCACGCTGGTGGCACTGTTCCGCAGCCGGTGGGCGGATCGCATCCATCGCAGCGTCTCCACCGACGACGGCCAGACCTGGTCGGTGCCCGCCCCGACGGTGCTGCCCAACAACAACTCGTCGATCCAGTTCGTGGTGCTTCCCGACGACCGATTTGCGCTGGTGTACAACGAGTCCAGTGCAGCCGACGCCACCGCGCGTCGGCTGTCGCTCTACGACGAGATCGACGACGACGGCATCGTCGACGCCCCCGCATCCGATGCCACCCCACCGGCTGCCGTCGCCGAACCGGCCGGGCGCACGGCGTTCTGGGGGGCGCCGCGGGCCCCGCTGACGTTGGCGGTGTCCGCCGACGCGGGCATGACCTGGCCGCTGCGGCACGTGCTCGAGGACGGTGACGGGTACTGCCTGTCGAACAACTCCCGCGACGGGTTGAACCGCGAGCTCTCCTACCCGTCGATCTGCGTGCAGGGCGAGGCGCTGCACGTCGCGTTCACCCGCTTTCGCCAGGCCATCGAACACATTGTCCTGGAGCAGGATTGGCTGCGGGAGCGGGGCTGGTGACGCCCCGGCGGGCGGTGGTCACCGGAGCCAGCTCGGGCATCGGTGCGGCGGTCGTCGCACGGTTGCTCGCCCACGGCTGGGAGGTGATCGGCCTCAGCAGGCGCCGACCCGATGTCGACCACGAGGGGTTCACCTGGGTCGCCGTCGACGTGGCCGACGCCGCTGCGGTCCGCGGCGCCGTGGCAGGCGTGCGGCGGGTCGACGCGATGGTGCACGCGGCGGGGCTGCAGTACAGCGCGCCCCTCGGGCACCTGGACACGGCGCACGGCGCCCGGATGTGGACCGTGCACGTGGCTGCCGCCGAGGTGCTGGCCGACGCCTTGTCCCCGACGTTCGCCGACGGTGCGCGAATCGTGTTGGTGGGCAGCCGCACGATGACCGGTAGCGCGGGCAAGAGTCAATACGCCGCCACGAAGTCCGCGCTCGTCGGGATGGCCCGGTCCTGGGCCGCCGAACTCGTGGCCCGCGGAATCACCGTCAACGTCGTGGCACCCGGACCCACGGACACGCCGATGCTCGCCGATCCGAACCGCGCGGGCACGCCGCCGAAGCTGCCGCCCATGGGACGGCTCGTCGAGGCCGGCGAGGTCGCGGGACTGGTGGCGTTCCTGCTGGGACCCGACGCCCGCAGCATCACCGGTCAGGTCATCACCCAGTGCGCCGGGATGTCGCTGTGACCCCCCGTGGCATCGTCGTGCTCGCCGACGACCTGTCCGGAGCGGCCGAGACCGCCGCCGCCTTCCTGGATCGAGAACCCGGCGTGGTGCTGGAACTCGATGCCGCGCAGCCGATCTCGGATCCGGTCACCGTCGTCGACGTCAACACCCGCGCGATGGCCGAGCCGGACGCCGTCGCCGTGCTGCGGCGCACGCTGCACGCGGTGACGCCCGGGCGGCTCGTGCTGCTCAAGATCGACTCGCTGTTGCGCGGGCACGTCGGCAGTGCCGTCGACGTGTTGGCCGCCCGCGGACCCGTGGTCGTGGCCGCCGGTCTGCCCGCCCTCGATCGACACGTCCGCGGCGGGGTGCCCTACGTCGACGGGTCGCCGCTGCGGCACACCGATGCCTGGCAGCTGGAGGACGTGGCGCCACCGGACGACGTCCGCGCACTGTTCACCCACCCCGCCGTCGTGTGCGCCGAACCCCGCCTGATCGGCGAGGCGCTGGCAGCCGGTGCGGTGGCGGTCTGCGACGTCGTCGTCGACGCCGACCTCGACGCGATCGTCGCGGCCGCGACGGACGTGCCCGACGTCCAGTTGGTGGGTACGGCGGCGCTCGCCGCGGCGGTGGCCCGCACGCTGCCCCTGGCGGCCACCCGACCCGCCGAGGAGGGGCGGACCGCGGCGGTGTTGATCGTCGTCGGCACGGCCGCATCCACCGCGACGGCGCAGTTGGCCGTGTTGGCCCGGCGCGGCGTCCGCTGCATGGGCGTCGATACCGACCTGCTGCTGGACGGCGCCGCCGACGCCGCCGGCGTGGCGGCGGCGCTGGCCGGTCGGTGCGACGTCGCGGTGAGCGTGACCGGCGCCGTGCGCCCCGGCCGGCAACGGGAGTTGGCGGCCGCGCTCGGACGCTTCGTCGCCGACGTCCACCGGCACCTTGCCGCTGCGCCCGACCTGGTGCTCACGGGCGGCGAGACGGCGCGCGCCGTCATCGATGCCCTGGGGATCCGGACGCTGCGGCCGGTCGACGTCGTACACCACGGTGCCGTGGTCGGCGTGGACGGCAGGGGACGCCGAATCGTGACGCGCCCCGGCAGTTTCGGCGACGAGGCCAGCCTCGCCGACATCACCGCGCGCCTGACGGCCCGACGGTCGTCGGCGACACGCCCCACGGACCCCCGCTCCGCACCATCAAGTACGAGGAGAACTCCAGCATGACAACCCATTCCGCCCCGCAGGGCAGACCCGTCGTCGCCGTCACGATGGGCGACGGCGCAGGCATCGGTCCGGAGGTGATCGTGCCCGCACTGCTGGACGAGGCCACCGCCGGCCGTTGCAACCCCGTCGTGATCGGCGACGCCAAACGGCTCGTCGATGCGGCGGCCATCCTCGGCGTCCCGTGCGACGTCGTCACCGTGCGGTCGGTGGCCGACGCCCAGCAGGCGCCGGGGCGGATCAACGTCATCGATCTCGACCTGCTGCCCGCCGATCTGGCGTGGGGCGAACTGTCGCCGGTCGCCGGTCATGCCGCCTACGAATACGTCCGTGTCGCTGCAGAACTCGCGGTGCGCGGTGAGGTGCAGGCCATCTGTACGGCGCCGCTGAACAAGGAGGCGCTGCACGCGGCGGGGCACGTGTACCCGGGGCACACCGAACTGCTCGCCGATCTGACTGGCACCGCCGAGGTGTCGATGATGCTCTCGACGCCCAAGTTGAAGGTCATCCACGTCACGACGCACATCGGGCTGATCGACGCGGTCGCCAAGATCGAGCCCGGTCTCGTGGAGCGCACGGTACGTCGCGGGCACGAGGCGTTGGTCCGGGCGGGCTACGAGAACCCGAAGATCGGGTTGTGCGGCATCAACCCGCACGCCGGAGAGAACGGGCTGTTCGGCTACGGCGAGGAGGACGCGAAGATCGTTCCCGCGGTGGCCGCGCTGGTGGCCGACGGGATCGACGCGCACGGACCCCTGCCCGCCGACACGGCGTTCTTCCTTGCGGGGCGTGGCGATTACGACCTGATCGTCGCGATGTACCACGACCAGGGCCACGGCCCGGTCAAGGTGCTCGGCATCGAGGCCGGGGTCAACATCACCGTGGGGCTTCCGGTCATCCGGACGTCGGTGGACCACGGCACGGCCTTCGACATCGCGGGCAAGGGGATCGCCGAAGCGGGTAGCATGATCGAGGCTTTGCGGCAGGCGACCGAACTTGCCTCGAGCGCAGCAGTTCTCAAGTAGGAGAAGTTGATGCCAGCACGGGGTTCGAAGGCCCGGCGTGACGAGATCGTCAGCTTGGCACGTTCGACCGGGCTGGCCAGCGTCGAGGAACTCTCCGCCCAGTTCGGCGTGACGGCGTCCACGATCCGCCGGGATCTGAGCGTTCTCACCGACGAGGGGCTGATCGCCCGAACGTACGGCGGGGCCATCGCGCTCAAGCGGCACCCGGAGTCGTCACTGCGCCAGCGGGAACGGCAGGGTTACGACGCCAAGCACGCCATCGCGCGGTGGGCCGCCCGGCAGGTGCAACCCGGGGAGACCGTCCTGTTGGACGCCGGCACCACCGTCGGCGCCATGGCCGAATACCTGGGGCGCGTTCCCGATCTCACCGTGGTGACCGCGGGCCTGACGGCGTTGGAGGCGCTGGCCGATGCCGACGACGTGCGGGTCGAATGCGTCGGCGGCACCTTGCGCCATCTCAGTCAGGGCTTCGTGGGTCCGCTCGCGGAGGCCGCGTTGGAACGGTTGACGTTCGATCGCGCCTTTCTCGGGGCGGATGCGGTGACCGCCGAACTGGGCATCTGTGAAGCCGAGTTGGAGCAGACCCGGCTCAAGGAACTGATGATGCAGCGCGCCGATCGGGTGTACGTGCTGGCGCATGCCGAGAAGCTCGGCCGCAGGCCGTTTCACGCGTGGGCGCCACTGCCCGAGGGTGCGACGCTGGTCACCGATGCCGACGCCACCGACGAGCACCTGCACCAGTTCGAGGAACGCGGCATCGTCACCGTGCGCGCACTCGCGGGCCGGTAGCTCACAGCCGTCTCCCAGCGGCAGGCCGTCCGCCCGACCGCACCGCGTATGCCCGGTCATCGCCGGTGTCGCGAGCATTTTCCCACCATTCGGCGACAGTTTGCTGCAGCCGGAGCGGCAGCGGTATACGCTCCTTCCACTTATTGACGAAGGGGTAACACTGATGGCGGATCACCGCGGCGGCCGACGGACGGCCAAGCATCGCGCGCGCAGCGAGGAGTTCGGTGTCCGGGAGTGGCTGCGCGTCGGCGCGGCCTCCGCGGGCATGGGTGCCGCGCTGTTCGGGTTCTCGCTGCTCGGCCCGCAGGTCGGCACCGCGTCCGCCGACGACTCCGGCGCTTCGTCTTCTTCGTCGTCATCTTCGGCGTCTTCTTCGTCGTCCTCGGCGGGCGAGGGATCGTCTGCCGCGACCTCTGTGTCCTCGGTGTCCTCCGCGTCCTCCGCGTCCTCGGCGGGCGCGACCAAGACCGACTCCGGCGCCGAGGGCGGGTCCACCTCGGGCGCCGCCAAGGCCGCGGAGACCGCGGCCTCCAAGCCGGTGAGCACGGTCAGCGCGTCGGGGGGCGCGAACACCACCGAACCGTCCACGTCGACACCCGCCACGTCGACCTCGAAGAGCGCCAAGAGCACCGCTGCCTCGAAGGCCGGCGCGCCCAAGGCCGCCGCCAAGCAGTCGAGCGTCTCCGAGTCCTCGGCCACGAAGGCCGACGACTCCCAGCCCGCCGAGGGCGAGGGCGACGACACCGGGACCGCCGGGGCCGCGCCTGCCACTTCGGCCGCCTCGGCCACGTCTGCCACTTCGGGCTCCTCGGCCACCGCCAAGTCCGCCACCGTCGGCGAGACCACCGCCACGCCGGTCGCGTCGAAGACCTCCGAGATCGCGTCGACGCCTGCCGTCACCGCGTCGCTGAACGCCAATGATGCAGCGCCGCAGGCGAACTCGACCATCACCGCGACCGCGGCGGCGGCGACCGTGCCGTGGGCACTGCAGTCCACGAACACCGTGAACCCGTGGGCCGCGGTCTCCAGCGCGCCGATCACCGGGATCACGGATTCCCTGCAGTCGGTGCTCAACGCCTGGCCGATGCTGCAGCCATTGCGCGACGCCCTGCTGGGCACCGTGTGGACGGTGCGTCGAACGTTCTTCAACCTGGCGCCCACCGTGGCACCCGTGGGCATCGCGAGCCAGACCAGCGGTCCCATCGCGGGCCGGGTCAGCGCCGTCGACCCGGAAGGTGATCCCATCACCTACGCGTTGACCCGAGGCCCGCAATACGGGTCGGTGCAGGTGTTCTCGGACGGCTCGTACGTCTACACGCCCAACGCGAGCTTCCAGGGCGTGGACGACTTCGTGGTCTCGGCCGTCGACGGTGGGTTCCACCTGAACCTGCTGGACCCGCTGCGGGGGCCCGCCCAGACCGCCATGCTGGTCAACCAGGGCGCGGTGCAGTTCGCGTTCACCTACGTCAACCGCGACACCGGCGACACCACCGTGTACTGGTCCGACGAGGCCAAGGCGGCGCTGAACGAGGCCGCGCAAGCCCTGGCGGTGCACTTCATGGTGCCTGCGCCGGTCACGCTGACCTACACGGTGACGTCCTACGACCAGGCCGGTGGGCCCCTGGCGAGTGCCGGCAGCGACGTGGTGGCCGGTCTGGGCTTCCAGCCCACCGTCGTGCAGTCGAAGCTGCAGACCGGGGTGGACCCCAACGGCGCCACGGCCGACGGTCGGATCTCCTGGAACTGGGCGTACACCTGGAACCTCGACGAGACGCAGCCCGCGCCCGGTGGACCGGCGGTCTACGACCTGCGGTCCACCGCCATGCACGAGATGCTGCACTCGATGGGGTGGCTGTCGTTCTACAGCGACGGCTACGCCGGCCAGCGCTGGACCACCTACGACAGCTTCGTGGGAACGCGGACCGGTGTGAAGTTGGTGGGCTCGGACCTGCGGTTCAACCAGCAGGTCAGTGACAACCTGACCGGCAACACCGGCACCGGCACCAGCGGCATCACCACCGGGCTGGGCATGTACTTCCTGGGTAGCCACGCGATGGCGGCCAACGGTGGCGCGCCCGTACCGCTGTATTCGCCCGAGGTCTACCGCCCAGGCAGTTCGCTGTCACACCTGGATGACTTCTCGTTCAGCGGTCCCGTCCATCAGCTGATGGACGCGTTCGCCACGCGTCCCGGGGAGCGCTACCTGAGTTCGATCGAACTCGGCGTGCTCGCCGACATCGGCTACACCATCGTGCCGACCCCCGTCGCCCCGACGGCGGGCGTGCTGGCACTGGTGGGCATCGTCTTCCTGCGGCGGGCGAAGCGCCGGCAGGAGCAGGCCTGACTGCTGGAGGTGGGGCCGCGATGTCCGCCCGCCCGCTGCGATGATGGACCGATGACGACTCCCGCCGTTCTGCCGCGCTGGTATTCCTTCATCGAGGGTGGGCACGACCCGGCCGTCCTCGACGAGCTGCTCGACGACGACGCCGTGTTCTACTCGCCCGCGATCTACGCGGCGCAGCAGGGCAAGGCGAAGACGGCCATGTACCTGCAGGCGGCCGCAAAGCTGTTCGGCGATACGGACTTCCACTACGAGGGAGAATGGCTGGGCGCGAACTCCGCGGTGCTGGAGTTCGTGGCCACGGTCGACGGCATGTACGTCAACGGCGTCGACATGATCACGTGGAACGATGCCGGCCGGATCGTGGAGTTCAAGGTCATGCTGCGGCCGTTCAAGGGGCTGCAGACCGTGATGGCGAAGATGGCCGAGTTACTGGCAGTGGAATGACCGTCGATTTTCAGCCGATTCACGGGTAACCGTGCTCTTGGGCGCTTCGTGTTGTACGTTGCTTGCGACCACAATTAACGATGACGACAATATGGCGTCGTCGCGTGGCGTGGGCAACGAATACGGGGGGCACGCATGGCGACGGTCGGCGCAGTTCGCAGGCGGCGTACGGAAGACTTCGGGGTACGGCGCTGGCTTCAGGTAGGCGCAGCCTCGGCGGGTCTGGGCGCGGCGATGTGGGGGATGTCGCTGGTGGGCCCGCAGGTCGGCGTGGCACTCGCCGATGACGCGGGTTCATCGACGAGTTCGTCGTCGGCCTCGGATTCCGCGTCGGGCTCGGGGCCCTCGAAGTCGGAATCGCATTCCGCGGCCGGGCCCAAGAAGTCGGCGACGGCGAAGTCTCCCGGGGCCGCCAAGGGGTCCTCGACCGCCGCAAAGGACCGGGACGTCAAGTCCGCGAAGGACACCGACACCTCCACGGCGAGCAAGTCTTCGAAGGATCAGAAGTCCGACACGTCGGCCACCGCCGGTACGGCAAGCCCGCAAGTGTCTGCCGGGAAGACGCCAGAGTCTGCAACCGAGACGGGGTCCGGCACGACGGGCGGTGCGTCCTCCGCGGTCGACACGCCCGCGCAGGGTGGTGCCGACGCTCGTGCAGCCGGTGCGCCGACGACGAGCCCGACTCCCGCGTCGACGCCCATCGCCGCCAGCACGGCCACCAACACCACTGCGAGCACGGCCGTTGCGCCTGCCGCGCTGCCGGCGCCCGACGATCCCTGGGGAATGCGGCTCACGGGCAGCACGGCGAATCCCTGGCAGGCCAACACCGCCACGCTGATCACGTCGTTCACGTCGAACATGCAGATGCTGATCGATGCGATCCCGCTGCCGCCGCAGTTGCGTGACGCGCTGACCGGCACGCTGTGGACCGCACGTCGGTCGTTCTTCAACCTCGCACCCACTCTCGACGAGGCGGTGACCCTGACCGGTGGTCTGGGCACGGTCACGGGCAAGGTCTCGGCCACCGACGCCGAGGGCGACCAGATTCTGTACCGGGTGGTGCAGGGGCCCCGCTACGGCACCGTCGCGCTGAACACCGATGGCACCTATACCTACACGCCCACAGCGGGTTTCGACGGCGTCGACCGATTCGTCATCGGGGTGTCCGACACGGGGCTGCACGTCAACCTGCTCGAACCGTTCCAGGGCGCGGTCACTGCCAGCGCGCTGGTCAACCAGAACGCCATCGGCTTCGAGTTCACCTACGAGGATCCGGGCAACTACTTCAACGACGTCGCTCGCGCCACTCTGATGGATGCCGCGAAACGACTGGCGGCGTACCTCCTCGTGGACCACCGGGTGGTCGTCACCTATTTCGTCAACAGTTACTACGACGGCCAGTCGGGGACCCTTGCGAGTGCGAGCAGCAATTACTCCAGCGGACAGCCGGGCTTCTGGCCGACCGTGGTCGGGAAGAAGCTCATGACGGGGGAGAGCACCACGGGCGCGCAGTACGACGGTCAGATCAACTGGAATTGGGCGAACCCGTGGGGGTACGGCGCCTTCGTGCCGAACGACCGTTACGACATGACGTCGACGGCGATGCACGAAATGCTGCACTCCTTCGGCTGGACGCCCGACTTCCGGCAGCCCAGCCCGACCGGCAAGCAGTACTGGACGCAATACGCCCGATACGTCGTGACCCGGCGCGGTGAGTCGCCGATCAACTCCGAGACGCTGCTGTGGAACGACGCATACGACGCTTACCTGAACGGGTACGACGGCGGACTCTTCTTCTCCGGGCCCAACGCGATGGCGGCGTATGGCGGTCGCCCCGTGCCGCTGTACACGCCGTCGCCGTGGGTGCCGGGAAGCTCGGCGAGCCATCTGGACGACTCCGTGTTCTCCGGAACCAACCACTTGCTGATGGACTCCGCGGCGGGTGGGATGGGACAGGGAGAACGTACGTTGAGCGCCATCGAACGTGGGGTGCTGATGGACCTCGGCTACACCGTCATTCCCAATCCCGCGTTCCCCAACCCGGTCTTCGCCATCCCCGTGCCGAGCCAGCTGCCCAATTCGGCCGCGACGTTGATCACCGCCTGATGACCGAAAGCCGATGGGGGACGACATGTCGAACGAGGTCATGACCGTGGGACACCGAGCAGATGGCTTTGCGGTACGCCGATGGCTGCGGCTGGGCGCGGCGTCCGCGGGTGTGGGCGCGGCACTCTGGGGCATGGCGCTGGTGGGTCCGCAGCTCGGTACGGCGGTGGCCGACGACGGCGCCTCGTCTTCGGCGTCCGCTGCGTCGGGATCGGATCCGTCCGCGTCATCGGGCGGGTCCGCGTCGTCGGCCCCGAAGAAGTCGGCGGCCACCAAGACCGCCGGCGCGGCCAAGGCCACCACCCGAAATGCGCAGCGCGACGCCAAGGGTTCCTCGGACGCCCAGGGCTCGGCCGAGCCGAAGAGCGCGAAGCGACCGGGAAAGACCGCGACCGCCAAGGACGACGCCACGGGTGCCGTCAAGGAGCCAGAAACTACGGATGCCGTCTCAGCCGAGATCGATCGCTCCGAGCCCCCATCCCAGGCCCGCGGCGACACGTCCGGACCTGAGACGACGACGGACGTTGCACCGACACCGACTGCAGCGCAGTCGGTGTCGATTCCGCCCCCGAGCGCTGCCGCAGCGGTCACCCCGGTGGTGCCCACGGCTCAAAGTCCGTGGGCCTTGCAGCAGAGTGTGAACGAGAATCCGTGGCAGGCAAACGTCAATGCGTCGATCACGGCGATCACGGCGAATCTGCAGGCACTGTTCGACGGGGTGCCCGTACCGCAGCTGCGGGATGCGCTCAATGGCGCCCTCTGGACCGTCCGACGGACCTTCTTCAACCTCGCGCCGACGCTGAGCCAGACGGTGACCATCGCCAGCGGAACGGGAACCGTCGTCGGTCGCGTCGACGCCACCGACCCCGAGGGTGACGAGATCCAGTATCGGGTGGTTCAGGGGCCGCGGTCCGGTTTCGTCACCCTCAACGTCGACGGCAGCTATACCTATACCGCCGGAGCGGGTTTCGACGGGGTCGACACCTTCGTCATCTCCGCTGCGGACCAGGGCCTGCACGTCAATCTGCTCGACCCGTTCCGCGGCCCTACCACGATGTCGGCACTCGCCAATCAGGGTGCCATCACGTTCGGCTTCCGCTTCTTGAACGAGCTGCAGGCGTGGCCACCCAATTGGCAGGCGGCGCTGTGGGACGCGGCCAACCGCGCGAGCGCGTACGTCATGGTGACGAAAGCGGTGCGGCTGATCTACGACGTCGACACCAGCTTCGTACCAGGCGGCTTCGATTCCTACGCGACCAGCGCACTCGTGTCCGCGGCGCCAGGGTTTCACCGTACGGTCGTGCAGCAGAAGCTCCTCACTGGGATCGACGCCAACGGCGACGACGTGGCCGACGGTGTGATCAATTGGAACGCCGCCCTGAGCTACGGGTTGGGCAACAGCGTCGACCCGACGAGGGCGGACGCCGTCACCACCGCCATGGGGCTCGTACTCAACACCATGGGATGGACCTCGTGGATGGTGGGCGCCGGCGGCAACGTCGGTACGGCATGGTCGACGTTCGACCAGCACGTGACCACTCGCGACGACCGGTCGCCCATCCGCGAAGGCAGCTTGACGTTCGACCCGGCGTTCGACCCGTACCTGACGGGCTATTACGGGGGGCTGTACTTCTCCGGCGAGAACGCGGTCGCCGCCAACGGAGGTCTTCCCGTTCCACTCTGGACGCCGTCGAATTTCGTCCCCACCAGGTCGGTGACGTCGCTCGACGGCAACGTCTATTGGGGTGCCAACCGTCTCGTGATGAACCAGGTCTTCGTGCGTGGAACGGGGCCGCGGGAACTGAGCGCCATCGAGCGGGCGGTGTTGAAGGACTTGGGTTACACCGTCATCGCCTCGCCGATGTTCGCACCCCGCACGCCGTCCTGAGCAGGGCGTGCGCAACCACTACTCGTGCGCTCCACCCCTAACGTGCTACGTCGAAAGGACCAACATGGCGCCACGCGGCCGCAAAGCCGAAGACTTCAAGGTCCATCGCTGGCTCCAGATCGGCGCGGCGTCAGCAGGTCTGGGCGCGGCGATGTGGGGGATGTCGTTGGTGGGTGCGGGCGTGGCCCTCGCCGACGATGCGGGGTCGGCGGGCGCCTCGTCGTCGGGTGCCTCGTCGAGTGCCTCGTCGAGTGCGTCGGCGGGTCCTTCGTCGAAGGGCGGTGCCGCCAAGTCGGCGGTGTCCGGTCCGAAGAAGTCCGCGGGGTCGTCGGCCGCGAGTGCGAAGGACGCCACGAGCGCGAGGGACGTCAAGAGCGCGAAGGACATCAAGGACACCACGCCCGCCAAGGGCGCCACGCCCGCCAAGGGCACCACGCCCGCCGAGCCCGCGGCCGCGAAGTCCGACGGTGCCGAGACCAAGACGGCCAAGCCGTCGGATGACACGACGACGAGTGCGGGCGGATCGGACACGGGTTCGTCGGCGTCGCAGGGTGAGACGACCTCTGATGTCGCCGGAGTCGCGGCGCCGCCCGAGAACACGCCGACCGTCACCACACAGCACGACACCACCCAGCCCGCGACCGGGCAGGCCCAGACCGCGTCGTTGACCACGGTGCCGGGGTCCGCCTCCGCTGCGGCTGCCGGCCAGGCGGCCGCGGTGAGCCAGGCGGCGGTCGACGATCCGTGGGCGGTGGAGCACACGGTGGGCGCTCCGAATCCGTGGCAGCTGAACACGTCGGCGCAGATCGCGGCGTTCACCTCGGGGGTGCAGGCCACCATCGATGCGTTGCCGTTGCCGCCGGAGTTGCGTCATGCGTTGTCGGGGACGTTGTGGACGGTGCGGCGTGGGTTGTTCAACCTGGCGCCCACGGTGGGTGGTCCGGTGCAGGTGTTCGGTGAGGGTGGTCCGATCGCGGGCAACGTGGGTGCGGTGGATCCCGAAGGGGATGCGATCGTCTACGGCGTGGTGCAGGGTCCCGCCAAGGGCACGGTGGTCGTGCACGCCGACGGTAGCTACACCTACACCCCGGGTGAGGGTTTCGATGGGGTGGATTCGTTCGTGATCTCGGCGACCGACGTCGGGTTGCACGTCAACCTGGTCGACTGGTTCCGCACGCCCGCCACGGTGGGCATGCTGCTCAACCAGAACGCAGTGACCTTCACGTTCGACTTCCACGATGACGCGAATTGGACGACCGACCGCCAGCAGGCCCTGCAACGGGCCGCCAAGCGGCTCGCCAGCTTCGTCATGGTCGCCAAGGCGACGACGTTGACCTACGACGTGACGACGATCAACGATCCGAACAGCCTGCTCCTGGCGCAGGCGGGAAGCGTGCTCTACGAGTCGGGCCCCGGATTCTTCCGCACCGTCGTCGGCAGCAAGCTGCAGGACGGTGCGGCCTCGCTGGCGGGCCGACCAGACGGCATCGTCCAGTGGAACTGGGGAAGGGACTGGAGTTTCGACGGTTCGGTGGAACCCGACGAGTTCGATCTCGAGATGGTGGCGATGCACGAGCTGATGCACTCGTTCGGCTTCGTCTCGGGTATTCCGGCGCCGTCGTCGCCGGCCACGCGCACCAACTGGCACCTGTTCACCAAGTACGTCACCACGCGGGATGGGTCGGCGCTCATCGGACCGGACTTCGTGCGGAACACCGACTACGACTACGCCCTGACCGGTGGCGACGACCCGTCCGGCTTCGACGGCGTGTTCTTCAGCGGACCCAATGCGATGGCGGCCTACGGCGGGCGCGTGCCGCTCTTCTCGCCCGGTAGCTTCGCCCCCGGCAGTTCCGCGAGCCACCTCAACGACGTGGACTTCCTTTCGCCCGTGCCGGCGTTGATGAACCACGCCACCAACCCGGGACCGGCGACGCACACGCTGACCGCCGTCGAACTGGGCATCCTCGCCGACATCGGCTACCACGTCGTCCATCGGTGACCGCGTGCCTCGCGGCCGTGGTCGCGCTCAGCTGGTTCACGAGTAATCGCGCCCGGTGCCGCCGGGGTGTTGTACGGTGCTTGCGACCGCAATTGACGTTGTCGATAATTCGTCGCGACGGTGCGGGGGGACCGAGCATCGGGGGGTAAGCATGTCGACTGTCAGCGCGCGTCGGGGACGGCGCACGGAGGACTTCCGGGTTCGCACCTGGCTCCAGATCGGCGCGGCGTCAGCAGGTCTGGGCGCGGCGATGTGGGGGATGTCGCTGGTGGGTGCGGGCGTGGCCCTCGCCGACGATGCTGGGTCGGCGGGCGCCTCGTCGTCGGGTGCCTCGTCGAGTGCGTCGTCGAGTTCTTCGGCAGGTCCTTCGTCGAAGGGCGGTGCCGCCAAGTCGGCGGTGTCCGGTCCGAAGAAGTCCGCGGGGTCGTCGGCCGCGAGTGCGAAGGGCGCCACGAGCGCGAAGGACACCAAGGACACCTTGGGCACCACGGACACCAAGCCCGCCAAGTCCAAGCCCGCCACGCCCGCGGCCGCGAAGGCCTCGGATGCAGGCACGCCCGACGACGATGCCGCAGGCACCACCTCGACACCGCAGACACCGTCGACACCGACACCGACACCGTCGGCAACGGTGAAGGGGGCCAACGACTCCGACGAGACCGACGCACCGTCGGTCGAGCCGCGGCCCGATTCCGGCCAGCACGAACCCGAGGTCCGGGCCGAGACCGCGTCGTTGACCACGGTGCCGCAGTCCGCCTCCGCTGCGGCTCCCGGCCAGGCGGCCGCGGTGAGCCAGGCGGCGGTCGACGATCCGTGGGCGGTGGAGCACACGGTGGGCGCTCCGAATCTGTGGCAGCTGAACACGTCGGCGCAGATCGCGGCGTTCACCTCGGGGGTGCAGGCCACCATCGATGCGTTGCCGTTGCCGCCGGAGTTGCGTCATGCGTTGTCGGGGACGTTGTGGACGTTGCGGCGTGGGTTGTTCAACCTGGCGCCCACGGTGGGTGGTCCGGTGCAGGTGTTCGGTGAGGGTGGTCCGATCGCGGGCAACGTTGGTGCGGTGGATCCCGAAGGGGATGCGATCGTCTACGGCGTGGTGCAGGGTCCCACCAAGGGCACGGTGGTCGTGCACGCCGACGGTAGCTACACCTACACCCCGGGTGAGGGTTTCGATGGGGTGGATTCGTTCGTGATCTCGGCGACCGACGTCGGGTTGCACGTCAACCTGGTCGACTGGTTCCGCACGCCCGCCACGGTGGGCATGCTGCTCAACCAGAACGCGATCACCTTCGACTTCACCTACGCCAGCGGCAGTGAGTACTGGGAGGCCGACGCGGCCCGCAAGGCCGCCCTGGTGGCCGCAGCAAAGTCCTTGGCCGGCTACTTCCTGGTGACCGAGGCAGTGTCCCTGCGCTACGACGTCATCGGGACGAACGATCCCAACTCGGGCACGCTCGCCAGCGCGGGTAGCGCTCGCGTCAGTACCGCACCCGGCTTCTGGCCGACCATCGTTCAGAACAAGTTGTTCGGTGGCGAGGTCGAGGGCGCACCGACCGATGGCACGATCCGGTGGAACTGGGGCGTCAACTGGGGTCTCGGAAGCGTGGTTGGCGCAGACGAATTCGACTTCAAGGCCGTGGCCATGCACGAACTCGTGCACTCGTTCGGTTGGTTGGTGGGCCCGTTGGGCGAGCCGGGCACGAACGAGGACATCTCGTCCTGGGCAGCCTATGCCGAGTACCTCACGACGGCCGACGGTCGCAGCCCGTTCGACGCCGACTACACGTGGAACACCGACTTCGACGACAACCTCTTGGGCGCCAACGGCGGCCTTTACTTCAGCGGGCCCGCTGCCATGGCGGCGTACGGTGGCCGGGTTCCGCTGTACACGCCGGCCGAGTGGGAGCAAGGAAGTTCGGTCAACCACCTCGACGACGCCACCTTCGCCAACGGCGCCGAGAAGATGATGAACGCCGCCACCGAGACCGGGCCCAGCCCGCGGACGCTCAGCGCCGTCGAGCTGGGAGTCCTCGCCGACCTCGGGTACCACGTGGTCTACCGGTGAGACGTCACAGCCGTGGTCTGAAGTTCTCGTCGGCCGGCAGCGGGGACACGATCACCTCGTCGAACCGCTGACGGCAGGCGTGGAGCAGTGCGCGCGCGGGCATGGGGCGGGCGAAGTGGTGGCCCTGGGCCACGTCGCAGCCATACTCGCGCAACAGGTCTGCGGTCGGGTGGTCCTCGACGCCCTCGGCCACACACGCGATGCCGAGGGCGTGCGCCAGGTCGATGACGGACCGCACGATCGCGGCGGCCCGTTCGCTGCGGAGCACCGGCGCGATGAACTGCCGGTCCAGCTTCAGTTCGTCGATCGCGAGATCGCGTAGGTAGCTCATGGTGGAGTAACCGCTGCCGAAGTCGTCGATGGCGACGCGAATCCCGTTGCCGCGCAGGCGCTCGGTGACATCGGCCGCGCGCCGGATGTTGGCCAGGAGCAGGTGCTCGGTAATCTCCACCGAGAGTGCCGC
Organism: Mycobacterium sp. DHQP2018-32-09; assembly: GCF_058148405.1. NCBI lineage: Bacteria > Bacillati > Actinomycetota > Actinomycetes > Mycobacteriales > Mycobacteriaceae > Mycobacterium > Mycobacterium sp. DHQP2018-32-09. The sequence continues at coordinate 58,898 of NZ_JBYVYK010000005.1, forward strand.
AGGCGGCAGCCCGGCGGCGTCGAGCGCCTCGATCAGCCTGTCGGGCAACGACCGATCGCTCAGTGACGGGGCGAAGAGGTTGATCGCCACGGGTACCGGATGGTCGGTGCGGTACCACCCGCGGGCGTCGCGCACCGCGTGATCGACGACCAGGTCGGTGACCGCGTTCATCAGCCCGTTCTGGCGGACCAGCGGCAGGAACTGGTTGGGCGTGAGCATGCCCAACGTCGGATGGGGCCAGCGCACCAGGGCTTCGACGCCGATCGTGGACCCGGTGCTCAGGCTCACCTTCGGTTGGTAGACGAGGACCAGGGCGTCGTCGTCGATGGCGCGGCGTAGGTCGCCGAGCAGCTGAATGCTCGGTGTCGGCCCGCGGTGCCGTCGGCCGCTGGGCTGCCAGGCGGCCGCCACCGGCGCAGGATCGGCGTGACGCAACTCGGGGGTGAACGGGTGCACGCCGCCGACGCCGCTGCGCTTGGCCGCATACATCGCGACGTCGGCGCGCTTGAGCAGGTCGTCGGCGTCGACGGGTGTTTCCTCGGACGTGGAGGCAGTGGACGTGGACGCAGTGGACGTGATGGCCAATCCGACACTGGGGTGCATGTAGATCTCGTCGCCCTCGACCACGAACGGGCGGTCGAAGGCCTCCACCACGCGCTGAGCGACGTGCCGGGCCTCCTGGGGGCCGCCGACGACGAGCACGGCGAACTCGTCGCCGCCGAACCGCGCCAGGACGTGCTCGGGTGGCACCGCCTGCGCCAGCCGCCGCGCGACCCCGCACAGCATGGCGTCCCCGGCAGGGTGGCCGAGATTGTCGTTGACCAACTTGAAGTCGTCGAGGTCCAGGGCGATCACGGCCACCTCGTTGCCGGTGGTGGCAGGCGACCGCATGGCCCGGTCGAGCCGATCGGTGAACGCCATCCGGTTGGGTAGTCCCGTCAGATGATCGCGTCGGGCTTCTTCGGCGATGCGGCACAGCAGGTTCCGGTTGTCGATCAGGACGGTGAACTGTCGGGTCAGCGCGGCGGTCACCAGGATCAGCCCGGCGATCAGCACGGGGGCGTGCTCCGACGGGGTCCACAGTTCGCGCACGCCTACCACCGCGGCGAGGGGCATGGGTGCGTAGGGCAGCCAGAACAACACCCGCTGGCGGGTCGGTTCCATGGCGGGCGCCGACGACGATCCCAACGCGTTCAGCGCGCCGGCGGCCAGGAGCAGGAGCCCAGTGGCCCAACCGATTCCGAGGAGGGGCGTGGTGCGGTCGCCGTCGCTGAGGTCGAGGTAGAGCAGCATCCCGTCGGTGGCGGCGATGGCCACGGTGCCCGAGGTGACGAGCGCGATGCCGCTGCGGTGGCCGGCCGCGGCGCCCGACAGCGCGACGAGCCCGACGGTGACCACCACGATGTCGCCGACCGGGTAGGCGAATGCGGTGAGCAGGTGCAGCGTGTCGCCGTCGTCGTGCTGGGCGACGATCTTGCTCAGCAGCAGCCACCACGACACCAGGAACAGCGCCGAGGCCACGATCAGGCCGTCGAGCACCGCACGCAATCCCAGCAGTGCCCGCGTCGGGGTGTTGAGGATCCACGCCGCGCACATCGCCACGGGCAGCATCAGGTAGGCGACGTCCAGGGCGGAGGGGAACGTCGGCGGGGCGCCGGCGGTCAGTTGCGCGTGGGCCCAGACGGCGTCGCCGACGACCCAGGCGAGGAGCCCGCAGGTGAACACCGCCCACGCCACGCGCCGACGGCCCGAGGCGGCGACGGCGACCGCGGCGCAGCACGCGCTGGCGAAGATGCTGAACAGCAGCGAACCGACGGCGTCGACGACGCGGGTGACGCCAGGGCCTCCCCATCCTGCCAGCAACCACGAGGCATGGACGGTCAGCGCCGCCGCTCCCGCGGCCAGCACCCACCTCGTCGATCGTGTGAACACCACATACCCCCAGTTCCCTGGTCATCGTTCGCGCACTTGCTTGGACTGTCAAGCGAAAGGTACGAAACGTCGCTGCGGCCGGCGGGTAGGTGCCAGCAACGGAACGGGGGTGGCTGCGGGGCGACCGCCCGTGCCCCGAGCCGTCCGCTGAGCCCGAGCCGTACCCTGAGGTCGATGCGTCTGCTCCTGATCGCCGACACGCACGTGCCCACGCGGGCGCGTGACCTGCCCGCACGGGTGTGGGACGAGGTCGCCGCCGCCGACGTCGTGGTGCACGCGGGTGACTGGATGTCGGTGGAGCTGTTGGACCGGCTGGAGGACCGCTCACACCGTCTGGTGGCGTGCTGGGGCAACAACGATGGCGACGACGTGCGCCGCAGGCTGCCAGAGCGCGCCGACGCCACGCTGGGTGGCCTGCGCTTCACCGTCGTCCACGAGACGGGTCAGGCGGCGCGCCGCGAGACACGGATGGCGGCGCTCTACCCCGACACCGACGTCCTGGTCTTCGGTCACAGCCACATCCCGTGGGACACCACGGCCGAGACCGGGCTGCGGCTGCTCAACCCGGGTTCTCCCACCGACCGGCGCAGGCAGCCGCACTGCACCTTCATGACCGCGACCGTTGCCGACGGGCAGCTGGGCGACGTGACGCTGCATCGTCTCTGAGCGAACCCGGGACCTTCCGCGTGGTCGTTTCATCCCGTTGCGGTCACGCGAGTGGCACGCTCTGGGGCATGGATCAGAAGCAGCCCACCGCGGCCATCGCCGGTGCCCATGCCGCTGCCCTCGCCGAACTGCCGTTCGACGACGTCCGCGACGTCGCCGACGCCGAACGGGGATTCATCGGGGCCATGCAACCGTGCGTGGTGCGCGCCGCCGACGGCAGAACCGTCTGGGACAACGACGCGTACGCGTTCCTCGACGGCGACGCACCCGTCAGCGTGCACCCCAGCCTGTGGCGGCAGTCGACGCTGGCCGCCAAACAGGGCCTGTTCGAGGTGACCAGGGCCAGCGGGGCGACGGGGGAGGATCCCCCCGGCATCTTCCAGGTGCGCGGCCTCGACCTGTCGAACGTCACGTTCGTGGAGGGTGACACCGGCATCATCGTCATCGACCCGCTCGTCAGCACCGAGACCGCGGCCGCGGCGCTGTCGCTGTACCGCGAACACCGGGGCGATCGGCCCGTGGTCGCGGTGATCTACACCCACAGTCACGTCGACCACTTCGGGGGTGTCCTGGGCGTCACCACGCAGGCCGACGTCGACGCCGGCCGCGTCGTGGTGATCGCGCCGGAGGGCTTCACCCAGCACGCCGTGCAGGAGAACGTGTACGCCGGGACGGCGATGGCGCGCCGCGCCGGGTACATGTACGGCGCGGCGCTGGCGCGCGGCGTGCGGGGGCAGGTGGGTTGCGGGCTGGGGCAGGTGCCCTCCTCGGGCGAGGTGGCGCTGATCGTGCCCACGCTCGACGTCCGGGCCACCGGAGAGACGCACGTCGTCGACGGTGTCGAGATCGAGTTCCAGATGGCGCCCGGTACCGAGGCTCCCGCCGAGATGCACTTCTACTTTCCCGGTTTTCGGGCGTTGTGCATGGCGGAGAACGCCACGCACAATCTGCACAACCTGCTGACGCTGCGCGGCGCGCTGGTCCGTGATCCGCACGGCTGGGCGGGCTACCTCACCGAGGCCATCGACGCCTTCGCCGACCGCGCCGACGTCGTGTTCGCGTCGCACCACTGGCCCACCTGGGGTCGGGACCGCATCGTGGAGTTCCTGTCGCTGCAGCGCGATCTGTACTCGTATCTGCACGATCAGACGCTGCGGCTGCTCAACCAGGGGCACACCGGCATCGAGATCGCCGAGGACTTCGCGATGCCGCCCGCGCTGGAGCGGGCGTGGCACGCCCGCGGCTACTACGGTTCGGTGAGCCACAACGTCAAGGCCGTCTATCAGCGCTACATGGGGTGGTTCGACGGCAACCCGGGCCGGCTGTGGGCGCATCCGCCGGAGGCCATCGGCCCGCGCTACGTCGAGGCCATCGGCGGGTTGGACCGCGTGGTCGAGATCGCCCAGCGCGCCTTCGACGACGGTGATTTCCGTTGGGCGGCAACATTGCTGGATCACGCCACGTTCACCGATACGGCGCACCAGGGTGCACGTCTGCTGTACGCGGACACGTTGGAGCAGTTGGCCTACGGGGCCGAGAACGCGGTGTGGCGCAACTTCTTCCTGTCCGGGGCCACCGAGTTGCGCGACGGCGGCTTCGGTACCCCGACCCAGGCCGCGTCACCGACGCTGCTGGCGCAGCTGACGCCCGAGCAGATGTTCGATGCCCTGGCGATCAACGTCGACGGTCCCAGGGCGTGGGATCTCGACCTCGCCGTCGACGTGGTCTTCGCCGATACCGGCGCCTCGCATCGGCTGACGTTGCGCAACGGGGTGCTGGTGCACCGTCGAGCCGCCGCCGACCCGGACACCGCCCACGCCACGGTGACGCTGGCGGACAAGGGCAGGCTGCTGGCGCTCGTCGGCGGCGACTCGCAGGGCGTGCGGATCGAGGGGGACGCCGCCGCGCTGACGTCGCTGGTGTCGGTGATCGACCGGCCCGATCCCGGGTTCGCGATCGTCACGCCCTGACGGCCGTCACGGGGTGCCGCCGTCGGCGCGCAGGATGGCGCCGGTGGTGAAACTGGACGCGTCGGAGGCGAGGAACAGTGCGGCGCCGACGATTTCGGCCGGCTGTCCGGGTCTGCCGAGGGCCAGGTGGGCGAACGGGTTCGGCGCCTCCCCGAAGTCCCACGCTGAGCTGACGTCGGTGAGGAACGGCCCGGCCATCAGGGTGTTCACCCTGACGGTGGGACCGTAGGCCTTGGCCAGCCCTTCGGTGAGCGCGTTGAGGCCCGCCTTGGCGGCGGCGTAGGGCAGCATGTACGCCTCGGGCCGGATCGAGCCGACCGAACTGACGTTGACGATGGCACCGCCCCCGTCGGCCACCATGCGCTCGGCGACCAGCGTCGAGAGCCGGAACGGGCCCTTCAGGTTCAGATTCACCACCGCGTCGAAGAGCTTCTCGGTGACCGCGGGCAGCGAGTCGTAGAGCGGTGACGCGCCGGCGTTGTTGATCAGCACGTCGAGCGTGCCGAATCGCTCGTAGACCGCGTCGACCAGCCCGTCGAGCTGGTCCCACCGGCCGACGTGTACCTGGTAGGGAAACGCGGTGCGGCCCGTGGACGCCGCGATCTCCTCGGCCGTCACCACGCACGACTCGAGATCGCGGCTGGCGATCACGACGTCGGCACCGCACTCGGCCGCCGCGAACGCCATCTCGCGTCCCAGCCCGCGGCTACCGCCGGTGACCAGCACGACGCGGTCGGTCAGGTCGAACAAGTCGTCGGCATACCCCATGTCGGCCTCCAGTCCGGTCCCGGTCACGGTGATGCTCGCACGGGTCATACCCTGGCACCGGCAAGATCGAGAAAGGTGCTCATGCAACTTCTGGTCATCCGGCACGCGTTGCCGCTCCGCAGTGAACGCGGTCAGGGGTCTGATCCCGACCTCTCGCCCGAGGGCGTCCGACAGGCCGCCCGCCTTCCGGATGCGTTGGCGCGCTTCTCCATTTCACGTGTGGTGAGCAGTCCGCAGCGGCGCGCGCGGCAGACGGCCGAACCGGTGGCCCGAGCCCTCGGCCTGCCGGTCGACGTCGACGATCGGTTGGCCGAGTACGACCGCGACCTGTCCGAGTACGTTCCCGCCGAGGAGATGTCGCGAGAGGAGATCCAGCGGTTGATGTCCGGGCCGCTGCCCAGCGGTGTCGACACCGCGGCGTTCCTGGAGCGGATCGCCGCGGGCGTCGCGGACATCGTCGCCGCCGCCGAACACCACGAGACCGTGGCGCTGTTCAGCCACGGCGGCGTGATCAATGGACTGGTGCACCAGATCATGCGCACCGAGCGGCTGCTGAGCGTCGGTGTGGACTACGCGGGCATCACGCGTCTGCTGGCCTCCCGCGAGGGCAGGCTGGGCGTCGCGGCGATCAACGCCACCGAGCACGTATGGGATCTGCTGCCGCGAAACGCGGGGTGGTAGACATTCTGCTGTGACGACGGAGTCTTACAGCTCGCCGGAGGGGCTCGACCTCGCCGCCCTGGACCGACACCTGCGCGGCATCGGGATCGCCCGCTCGGGCGACCTGCGCGCGGAACTCATCGCGGGCGGCCGTTCGAACCTGACGTTCCTGGTGTTCGACGACGCGTCGAAGTGGGTGCTGCGCAGGCCTCCGCTGCACGGGCTGACCCCGTCGGCACACGACATGGCCCGCGAGTTCCGCGTCGTCGCCGCGCTGGCGGGTACCGACGTGCCGGTGGCCCGCGCCGTCACGATGGCCGCCGACGACGCCGCGATCGGCACCACGTTCCAGATGGTGGAGTTCGTGCCGGGGCGGCTGGTGCGCTACACCGCCGATCTCGAGGCGCTGGGCGGCAAGGACGCCGTCGACGCGTGCGTGGACGGCTTGATCCAGGTGTTGGCGACCCTGCATGCCGTCGACCCCGAGGCGGTGGGGCTCGGTGACTTCGGCAGGCCCACCGGCTACCTGGAACGGCAGGTGCGGCGCTGGGGCTCGCAGTGGGATCTGGTCAAGACCGACGACGATCCGCGCGACGCCGACGTCCGGGCGCTGCACGGCAAGCTCGCCGAGCGCACCCCGCCGCAGAGCCGCAACGCGATCGTCCACGGGGACTACCGCATCGACAACACGATGCTCGACGCCGACGACCCCGCCACGGTGCGGGCGGTGCTCGACTGGGAACTGTCGACGCTGGGCGACCCGCTGTCGGACGCCGCGTTGATGTGCGTATACCGCGATCCGACGTTCAACAACGTGCACGCCGATGCCGCCTGGGCCTCGGAGCTGATCCCCGATGCCGACGACCTGGCCCATCGCTACTCGCTGGCCGCCGATCAGCCGCTCGCACACTGGGACTTCTACATGGCGCTGGCGTACTTCAAGTTGGGCATCATCGCGGCGGGCATCGAGTACCGGGATCGGATGGCCGGCGACGGGCGCGTCAGCGAGTACGGCGCGCAGGTCGCCGCGGCCGTACCGCTGTGCATCTCGAGCGGCCTGGCGGCACTGCGCGCGTCCGGGGGCTAACCCCGCACGGCCCGCGTGGCCACCTTGTAGTTCTTCTTGGCCGCACGGCGCAACTGGATGATGCGCACCGTCCCGGCCAGGAACGTCACCAACCCGCCACCGACGGCGGCCAGCAGGATGGCGACCCCCACCGGCAGGCTCCAGGCCCAGCCGAACAGGTGGACGGTGGTGGAGTCGGTGTTCTGCAGGATGAAGACCAGCAGCACGATGAGGATGAGGAAGCCCACCACCAGCGCCGACCACAGCGCCGCCGCGCGCGTGAACTTCACCGCGTTCTCCGGCGGCGGTGGCGCTTCCGACGCGGAGTGGTCCGCGGGGTCGTGGGGCAGGGTGTCGGGATGGCCGGGGCCGCCCGTGACGGGATCCAGCGGGCCATCCAGCGGTGACGAGGAGTGCGGATCGTTCGCCGGCACGTGCGGGTCGGTGCTCATGGTGATCATCTTGCCCCTACTGGCGGCGAATGAAACGGGAACCGACCGGGTACCAAAGTCGGGCGACGACGACTGTCGGCCGCTACTGTCGCTAGTTGGCACGTGACGTCGGAAGGACGGTCGCATGAAATCGGTCGTGCTGGCCGTACTGGCAACCCTGTTCCTCGCGGCGTGTGGGAGCGCGAATCCGCTCGGCGGAGGGCAGATCTCCGGTGACCTGAAGTCGATCAAGGTCGGCTCGGCGGACTTCCCGGAATCCCGGATCATCGCCGAGATCTACGCTCAGGCGTTGGAAGCCAACGGGTTCGACGTCAGCAGGCAGTTCGGCATCGGCAGCCGCGAGACGTATGTGCCTGCCCTCAAGGATCACTCGATCGACCTGATCCCCGAATACACCGGCAACCTGCTGCAGTACTTCCAGAAGGACGTCGAGGCCACCGATCCCGACGCGGTGCTGCTGGCGCTGTACCGCGCGCTGCCCGGCGACCTCTCGATCCTGACGCCCTCGCCGGCCAACGATCAGGACGCCGTGGTGGTCACGTCCGAGACCGCACAGCGGTGGAACCTCAAGACCATCGCCGACCTGGCGAAGTACTCCCCGGAGGTCAAGTTCGGGGGGCCGTCGGAGTTCTTGAACCGCACCGAGGGCATCCCCGGGTTGAAGGCGAAGTACGGCTTGGACATCGCACCCGCGAACTTCGTGTCGATCAGCGACGGCGGCGGCCCCGCCACCGTGCGCGCGCTGGTCGACGGTACCGTCACCGCGGCCGACATCTTCACCACCTCGCCCGCGATCCCGCAGAACGACCTGGTCGTGCTGGAGGATCCGAAGAACAACTTCCTGGCGGCCAACGTCGTGCCACTGGTCGCCTCGCAGAAGATGTCCGACCAACTCAAGACCGTGCTGGACGCGGTGTCGGCCAAACTCACCACGGAGGCGCTCGTCGAGATGAACACCGAGACGTCCGGCAACGGCGGCATCGACCCCGACGAGGCCGCCGAGAAGTGGGTCAAGGCAAACGGATTCGACAGGCCCGTCGGATGATCACGTTCTCCGAGGTCACGAAGCGCTATCCCGACGGCACCGTGGCCGTCGACGGGCTGACCCTCGACGTTCCCGACGGGACGCTGGCGGTCTTCGTCGGCCCGTCCGGCTGCGGCAAGACCACGTCCATGCGGATGATCAACCGGATGATCGAGCCGACGTCGGGCACGCTGACCGTCGACGGCAGGGACGTCACCAAGGTGGACCCGGTCAAGCTGCGTCTGGGCATCGGTTACGTGATCCAGAGCGCCGGCCTCATGCCGCACCTGCGGGTCGTCGACAACGTCGCCACGGTGCCGGTGCTCAAGGGCGAGTCGCGGCGCGCCGCCCGCAAGGCGGCGCTGGCCGTGATGGAGCGCGTGGGGCTCGACCCCAACCTCGCCAACCGGTACCCGGCACAGCTGTCGGGCGGTCAGCAGCAGCGCGTCGGCGTGGCGCGGGCGCTGGCGGCCGACCCGCCGATCCTGCTGATGGACGAGCCCTTCAGTGCGGTCGACCCGGTGGTCCGCGAGGAACTGCAGACCGAGATCCTGCGGCTGCAGGACGAGTTGCGCAAGACCATCGTGTTCGTCACGCACGACATCGACGAGGCCATCCGGCTCGGCGACAAGATCGCGGTGTTCGGCCGCGGCGGCAAGCTGCAGCAGTACGACGAGCCCGAGCGGCTGCTGTCCAACCCGGCCAACGACTTCGTGGCGGGCTTCGTCGGCGCCGACCGCGGGTATCGCGGACTGCAGTTCGCCGACGCCTCCGGGCTGCCGCTGCACGACATCGAGACCGTCGACGAGCAGGGCATCGGCGGGCTGCGGCTCGCGCCGGGGCAGTGGGCGCTGGTCACCAAGCCCGACGGCTCGCCGTACGGGTGGATCGACGAGGCGGGCGTCTCGCTGTACCGGGACGGAAAGTCGTTGTACGACAGCACCATTGCCGGCGGTTCGCTGTTCGGGCCGGATGGCACCCTGCGCCTGGCCCTCGACGCGGCGCTGTCGTCGCCGTCGGGGCTCGGGGTGGCCGTCGACGCCGACCGGCGGGTGCTCGGCGGGGTCACGGCCGACGACGTGCTGGTGGCGCTGCGGGCCCGGCCCCGCGATCCGTGGGGCGAGAGCGCCCCGTGAACTACCTGTTCACCCACCTCGACGACGCCTGGGAGCTGACGGTCGTCCACCTGTGGCTGTCGCTGCTGCCGCTGGTGCTCGGGTTGGTGATCGCGGTGCCCGTCGGCGCGCTGGTGCAGCGCACCAGGACGTTGCGCCGGCTCACGACCATCGTCGCCAGCATCGTGTTCACCATCCCGTCGCTGGCGTTGTTCGTGGTGCTCCCGCTGGTCATCCCCACCACCATCCTCTCGCCGGCCAACGTCATCGTCGCGCTGACGCTCTACACCGTCGCGCTCCTGGTGCGGGCGGTGCCGGAGGCGCTCGACGCGGTGCCCGTCGCCGTGCTCGACGCCGCCACGGCCATCGGGTACCGACCGTTGACGCGAGTGTTGAAAGTCGAGCTGCCCCTTGCCGTTCCGGTGTTGGTGGCGAGCTTGCGCGTGGTGGCGGTCACCAACATCTCGATGGTGTCGGTGGGTTCGGTGATCGGCATCGGCGGTCTGGGCACGTGGTTCACCGACGGCTACCAGTCGGACAAGAGCGATCAGATCATCGCGGGCATCGTGGCCATCTTCGTCCTGGCCATCGTCATCGACACGCTCATCATGCTGGCGGGCAAGCTCGCGACGCCGTGGGTCCGCATCGGCCGTCCCGCCAAGGCGGGTGCGAGGTGAACTTCCTGCAGCAGGCGCTCGAGTTCATCGCGACCGGCGCCAACTGGACGGGCCCGGCGGGTCTGGGCGCCCGCATCCTCGAACACCTTCAGTACACCGCCGTCGCCGTGGTGTTGTCGGCGGTGGTCGCCGTGCCCATCGGCATGGTCATCGGGCACACCGGGCGCGGGACGTTCCTCGTCGTCACCGGGGTGAACGCCCTGCGCGCGCTCCCCACGCTGGGCGTGCTGCTGCTGGGCGTGCTGCTGTGGGGCCTGGGCCTGGTCCCGCCCACGGTGGCGCTGATGCTGCTCGGCATCCCGCCGCTGCTGGCGGGCACGTACTCGGGCATCGCGAACGTCGACCGCACGGTGGTGGACGCCGCCCGGTCGATGGGCATGACCGAACTGCGCGTGCTGCTACGGGTCGAGGTGCCGAACGCGCTGCCGCTGATCCTCGGCGGGCTGCGCACCGCGACGCTGCAGATCGTGGCGACGGCGACCGTCGCCGCCTACGCCAGCCTGGGCGGGTTGGGGCGCTACCTCATCGACGGCATCAAGGTGCGTGAGTTCTACCTGGCGCTCGTCGGGGCGCTGATGGTCACGGTGCTGGCACTGCTGCTCGACGCGCTGCTGGCGCTGGCGGTGTGGCTGTCCGAGCCGGGCGCCGACCGCTGGCGGCGTCCGTCGTCGGGCCGGCTGCCGCAGCCGCTGCTCGGCGACGAGGTGGCGCTCGACGCGGCGTCCGTGTCTCGATCTGGCCAGAGTTCAGCCACCCGCTACGAACGCGGACGTCCGTCGCCTACGGTAGAGGGGTGAGTGCAGCAGCCCGCTCTGAGGAGCCCGAAGGCCCGTACCCGGCCGTCCTGACCTGGCGCGCGCACGACACGACCCGGATGGAGTCGGTCCGGGTTCTGCTGTCGGGCAACCGCGTCAAGGCATACGGACGGATCGTGGCGGCGGCGACGGATTCCCACCCCGCGTTCAGCGCGTCCTACGACCTGGTCACCGACGAGTCCGGCGCCACGAAGCGACTGTCACTGACGCTCACGCTCGCCGAGCGTGAGCGCCAGCTGTCGATCGCCCGTAGCGAGGAGAACTCCTGGCTGGTCCAGGACCACCAGAATCAGACCAAGCGTCCCGCCTTCGAGGGCGCGTTGGACGTCGACGTCGTGTTCAGCCCGTTCTTCAACGCGCTGCCGATCCGGCGCACCGGGATCTACCGGCAGCCGGAGTCGTTGACGCTGCCGGTGGTCTACCTGCGCCTCCCGGATCTGTCCGTCGAGTTGGAGCACATCAGCTACTCCAGCGCCGACGTCGACATCAAGGACGGCATCAAGGTGGTCTCGCCCGTCGCCGACACCGTGGTCACGGTCGACGACGACGGCTTCATCCTCGACTACCCAGGACTGGCAGAGCGGATCTGACGACGCCGCCCGCGCGCCCGGCGGCGGCCAACTCGGCGCGCCACCCTGGCGCGCCGATGGTCGTCGTCGTGATCCGTGGTCGGGCGAAGTCGTCGTAGCGCACCCGGGCGGCGTGACCGGACTCGACCAGGTCGGCGACGGTGCCGGTGACCGCGAGCCCGTCCCGGGCCTGGACCAGCAGCTCGATGGCGCGGTCCAGCGACGTCCGTAGGTGGTCGGCGTTGGCCTCGCACATCGCCCGCACCAGGTCCGGGGCGGTGCCTGCGACGCGCGTGCCGTCCCGGAAGGAGCCGGCGGCCAGCGCGAAGGCCAGGGGGACGTCGCCCGCCGAGACCGCCAGTGCCTCGGCCATCAGGTGCGGCAGGTGCGAGATGGCGGCCGCGGCCGCGTCGTGTTCGTCGGAGCGCGCGGGCACCACGAACGAGCCGCAGTCCAGCGCCAGGTGCATGACGGTGGCCCACACCCCGGGGTCGACGTCGTCGTCGACGCTGAGCACCCACGGCGCGTCCACGAACAGCCGGGCGTCGCCCGCGGTCCAGCCGGAGTGCGCCGTGCCGGTCATGGGGTGGCCGCCGACGAAGCGCCCGGCGAGGTCGTGCGCGCGCACGGCGTCGAGCACCGCGCCCTTGACGCTGACGACGTCGGTGAGCGCGCACGCCGGGGCGAGCCTGGCGACGTGGTCGAGCATGGTGTGCAGCGCCGGCATCGGCACGGCGAGCACGACGAGCGCATCGGTGGCGGCCGCGCGCGTCAGCACCCCGTCGAGCGCATCGGTGGCGTCGAACCCGTCGGCCCTGGCCGCGGCCACGCCGTCGGGGGAGCGGTTGTAGCCGAACACCTCGCGTCCGGTGACCGCCGCCGCCCGCATCAGCGATCCGCCGATCAAACCCAGACCCAGCACGCACACCGGCACCGCCATGCCGTCCAGGTTGGCACATGGGTCTCCCGGGTCGCCGCGTCGGGCCCGCGGTCGGGTCGCCGGGACCTGCGCCTCGTCCGCTGGTCAAGGGTGTGTTTTGGGACTAGCGTTTAGCTCATGGGAGCACAGCGTGCGCAGGCGCGAGACCAGGCGGCGGATCTCCCGGACGGCTTCGGGGTGGCCGTCGTCCGCGAAGAGGGCAAGTGGCGTTGCACGTTGATGCGGCCCGCGGCGCTGAACAGCCTGTCGGCGGCCGAGACCGAGTTGCGGGAACTGCGCAGTGCGGGTGCGGTGTTCGGGCTGCTGGACGTCGACGACGAGTTCTTCGTGATCGTGCGGCCGGCGCCGGCGGGCACCCGGCTGTTCCTGTCCGACGCCACCGCGGCGTTGGACTACGACCTCGCCGAGGAAGTGTTCAAGCGGCTCGACGCCGATGCCGAGGTCGACGACCTCGAGGACGAGGATCCGTTCGAGGTGGGTGACCTCGGCGTGCTGGCCGATCTCGGGTTGTCCGAGGGCGTGCTGAGCATCATCCTGGCCGACGACGAGTACGCCGACGAACAACTGACCCGCATCGCGCAGGAGATGGGGTACGGCGACGAGCTGGCGGCGGTGCTCGACAAGCTCGACAGGTGATCACGCCCGACGGGCTGATCCGCGAGGCGCTCGCGGCGGCCGCGTCTGCCGGACCCGACGACGTACCCATCGGTGCCGTGGTGTTCGGCCCGGATGGGACCGAGTTGGCGCGCGCCGCGAACGCCAGGGAGCGCCTGGGTGATCCCACCGCGCACGCCGAGATCCTGGCGTTGCGGGCGGCCGCGCAGCGGTACGGCGACGGCTGGCGGCTGGAGGGGACGACGCTGGCGGTGACCGTGGAGCCGTGCACGATGTGCGCGGGCGCACTGGTGATGGCGCGGGTGGCTGCCGTCGTGTTCGGGGCGTGGGAGCCGAAGACGGGGGCCGTCGGCTCGCTGTGGGACGTGGTGCGTGACCGTCGGCTGACTCATCGCCCGCAGGTGCGCGGCGGGGTGCTCGCCGACGAGTGCGCGGCGCTGCTGGAGGGGTTCTTCGCGCGCCGGCGGTGATCGCGCTCCCGGCTGCGCCGAGTGCGCGGCCATGATGCGAAACCGGCGCCGATCCCGCCATCACCGCACGTTGGGCGGCGATTATGGCTGGCGGCCCGATCCCGGTAAGCTGCCACACGGTGGCGTGTCCGAGCGGCCTAAGGAGCACGCCTCGAAAGCGTGTGTGGGGTAACCCCCCACCGAGGGTTCAAATCCCTCCGCCACCGCCACGAACCGCCCGCCTGTGTCAGCAGGTCAGGGCGGTTTCGGCGTTTGGGGGGCGGTGTCCGTCCGAACGGGGTTCGGCGACACTCGAATTGGTGGGTCGTGCAGACGTCTGCGTCCCTGGGTGTGTTGCACCCCTTGTCACGGTGCGGCCGATGGTTACCGTCGAACTCGAGAGCCACGTTCGGAAGGGATCGACGATGAAGCGCACCACCCTTGGGGGTCTGGAGACCTCGGCGCAGGGCCTGGGCTGCATGGGCATGAGCGAGTACTACGGCGCCACCGACTGGGACACCAGCATCGCCACCATCGGCCACGCCATCGACGTGGGCGTCACGCTGTTGGACACCGCCGACCAATACGGCGCCGGCCACAACGAGGTGCTGGTGGGTCGCGGCATCGCGGGCAGGCGCGACCACGTGCAGATCGCCACGAAGTTCGGCATCGATCGCAGTAGCGGCGACGACCGGCGGGTGCACCGCGGCGACCCGCCCTACGTGAAGCGTTCCTGCGAGGCGTCGCTGCTGCGGCTCGGTGTCGACCACGTGGACCTGTACTACCTGCACCGGCCACCGCAGAACGCCGAGATCGAGGACACCGTCGGCGCGATGGCCGAGCTGGTCGCCGAGGGCAAGGTCCGCCACCTCGGGCTCAGCGAGGTCAGCGGGGATCTGCTGCGTCGCGCCCACGCCGTGCACCCCATCGCCGCCGTGCAGAGCGAGTACTCGCTGTGGACGCGCGACGTCGAGCAGGTCACGCCGGTGATGGCCGAGCTGGGCATCGGGCTGGTGCCCTACGCGCCGCTGGGCCGCGGCTTCCTCACCGGAACGGTTCGGACGGATCGGTTGGACGCCAAGGACTTCCGGGCCCGCAATCCCCGGTTCACCGGCGCTGCCGGCCAGCAGAACCAGGTCATCGCCGACACCGTGCGCAACGTCGCCGAGCGCCTCGGCGTGCTGCCCGCCCAGGTCGCGCTGGCATGGGTCTACGCGCAGGCGTCGCGCCTGGGCGTCACGGTGGTGCCCATCCCGGGCACCCGGAAGTCCGAGCGGCTCGACCAGAACGCCGCCGCGGTCGACGTCGAGTTGGACGCCGATGCGCTGGAGCAGTTGCAGCCGCTCAGCGACATGGTGGCCGGCGGTCGCTACCCGGACGCGGCGGTGCGCTGAGGCGCGCCTACCGCACGGCCGCTGCCGCTGCGGCCAGGTGCAGGAACGACCCGGTGACGACGACGGGCGCCTCGGCGCAGGCCACGTCGCGGGAGGACTCCCGGATGTCGAGCGCGGCCAGCACGGCCTCGCCCGGATCGGCGACGGCGAGCGTCGGCAGCCCGTGGGCTCGCGCGACGGCCGCCACGGCACGCGCGGGCATCGTGGGGGCGGCGGGTTCGCCGGGGCGGTGCGGGATCTCGGTGGCCACCACGGCCGCCGCCATCGGGGCGACGGCCGCCACCATGGCGCGCAGGTCCTTGTCCGCCTTGGCGGCGAGCACCCACACCCCGCGGCGTCCGCCGTAGACGTCGCGGACGGTGTCGACGAGTGCTTTTAGCTTCACGGCGCTGTGCGCTCCGTCGAGCACCAGCTCCCTGCCGCCGAGTACGCGGCGCTCGAACCGTCCGGGCAGCCACGCCCGGCCGAGCCCGCGACGCACGGCGCCGACGTCGAGCGTCCAGCCGTCCCTGGCCGCCAGGTGGCGTAGGCCGTGCAGTGCCAATGCGGCGTTCACGCCCTGGTGGCGACCCTGCAGGCCGAGTCGGAACGCCTGCCCGCCGATGCGCAGTACCGTCCCGGACCCGTCGACCGTGCACGCCATCGCGCGCGGGTCCACCACCTCGAGGCGGCACCTTCGCGCGTCGGCGATCCGCCGGATGGTGGCGCGCACGTCCGGCCGTGGGTGCCGCAGCACCACCCCGACCCCGTCGGTGGGCAGGATGCCCGCCTTGTGCCGCGCGATCTCGGCGACGGTCCCGCCGAGCAGGTGCGTGTGGTCCAGTCCGATGCGGCCGACGACGCCTAGCTTGTCGGGCCTGGTGATGGTGTTGGTGGCGTCGAGCAGACCGCCGATCCCGGTCTCGATCACGGCGTAGTCGACTGCGGCACGGGCGAACTCGGTGAAGGCCACGGCGTCGAGCGCCTCGAAGAACGTGGGCGTTCCCAGCGGAGTGACCCGCATGGCGTCGACGACGGGCGTGATGCGTGCGACGGCGGCCGCGAAGTCGGGTGCCGCGACGGGGGAGCCGTCGACGTCGACCCGTTCCAGGATGGACCGGACGTGCGGCGACAGCTGGGTGCCCACCCGGAATCCGTGTGCGCGCAGGACGGCGGCGACGAACGCGCACACCGATCCCTTGCCGGCGGTCCCGGCGACGTGCACGGTGCGTGCCGCGTCCTGGGGGTTGCCGAGGCGTCGGAAGAACTCCGCGGCGCGAGCCAGGCCGGGCACGTCCGATCCGCGGGGCAACCGGTAGAGGCTGGCGGTGGCCGCAGCCAGTTCCTCGTCGGCCCGGGGCGCCGCGGAAACCGCCGACAACATGCGACGATCGTAATATATCAAGACGCGCTTGACTAGTATATCGATGCGCTCGAACCATTGACCGCCGTGCTCGAGTGACCTACATTACGAAGTAATTGACGTGTTAGTCCCAACGTCTGACATTTCAGAAGGTGGTCGTCCCGTGTCGCATCAGCTGCTCGATCCGCTGCTCCAGCCCTTCGACGTGCGACAGGTGACACTGCGCAACCGCGTGGTGAGCACGTCGCACGAACCGTCGTACACCGAGGACGGCATGCCCAAGCGGCGGTACCGCCTCTACCACGAAGAGAAGGCCAAGGGCGGGATCGGTCTGACGATGATGGGCGGCTCGGCGGTGGTCGCGCCCGACAGCCCGGCGGCCTTCGGCAACCTGCACGTCTACAAGGACGAAATCGTGCCGTGGTTGCGCGAACTCGCCTACGGCGTGCACGAACACGGTGCCGCAGTGATGTGCCAGATCACCCACCTGGGCCGTCGCACCAGCAACTACGACGGCGATTGGCTGCCGGTCATCGCCCCGTCGGCGGTCCGCGAGCCCGCCCACCGCGCCTTCCCCAAGGTCGCCGAGGAATGGGACCTCGACCGCATCGTCAAGGCCTACGCCGACGCCACCGCGCGCTGCCGCGACGCCGGCCTCGACGGCGTCGAACTGGAGGCCTACACCCACCTGCTCGACTCGTTCTGGTCGCCGCTGACCAATCACCGCGACGACGAATACGGCATGGGCAGCCTCGAAGACCGGCTGCGCTTCCCGCTGCGCGTCGTCCGCGCCGTGCGCGAGGCCGCGGGCCCCGACTTCGCGGTGGGCATCCGCATGTCGCTCGACGAGGACACCCCGGGCGGCCTGCGCTACGAGGACGGCATCGAGATCGCCAAGCGGATCGTCGCCGAGGGCATCGACTTCATCAGCGTCATCAAGGGCTACATGGCCAGCGACGAGGCGCTGTCGCGGGTGATCCCGCCCATGGGCACCCCGGTGGCGCCGCACCTGGAGTTCGCCGGTCGCGTCAAACGGGATCTGGACATCCCCGTCATGCATGCGGCGCGGATCAACGACGTCGCCACGGCGCGGCACGCGATCCGCGACGGCATCATCGATCTCGTCGGCATGACCCGAGCGCACATGGCCGACCCGCACATCGTCGCCAAGATCCGCGCAGGCGAGGAGGAACGGATCCGACCGTGCGTCGGCGCCAGCTACTGCCTCGACGAGATCTACCAGAACCGCGACGCCAAGTGCGTCCACAACCCCTCGACGGGCCGCGAAGACCGCATGCCCCATCGCATCCCACCCGCCACCGGGACCGCCCGCACCGCCGTCGTCGTCGGCGCCGGGCCTGCGGGGCTGGAGGCGGCCCGCGTGCTCGGCGAGCGCGGCCACCGCGTCGTGGTGTTCGAGGCCGCCGACGCCCCGGGCGGCCAGATCCGGCTGGCATCCTCGTCCCCCCGCCGCCGCGATCTGATCAGCATCGTCGACTGGCGGCTCGCCGAGTGCAAACTGCTCGACGTCGACATCCGCACCAGCACCTACGCCGAGGCCGACGACGTGCTCGCCGAACACCCCGACCTGGTGATCGTCGCCACCGGCGGGGTACCCAACACCGAATTCCTCACCGAAGGAGCCGGTTTGGTCACCGACGCCTGGGACGTGCTGTGCGGCGCCGTGCGCCCGAAGGGCGAGGTGATGTGCTACGACGACAACGGCGGGCATCCCGGCATGGACGCCGCCGAGATGCTGGCGCGCAGCGGCGCACCCGTGGAGTTCGTGACCCCGGAGCGCACGCTGGCACCCGACGTCGGCGGGGTGAACTACCCCGGGTACTTCAAGGTCTTCGCCGAACACGACGTGCGGGTGACGCTCAACGAACGACTGGTGGCGGTGCGACGCAAGGACGGCCGCCTCGAGGTGGACCTCCACAACGAGTACGCCCACGTGACGCGACGGCGTGTGGTGGACCAGGTGGTCGTGGAGCACGGCACGCTGCCGTCCGACGAGCTGTACTTCGCGCTGGTGCCGGGGTCGACCAATCTGGGCGAAGTGGATCAGCAAGCGCTACTGAACCTGTTGCCCCAGAACGTTACTCGGCACTCTGGGGGGTCCTACCAGCTGTTCCGCATCGGCGACGCCGTCGCCAGCCGCAACATCCACGCCGCCGTGTACGACGCGTTCCGGCTCTGCGTCACGCTCTGATCCCGTCCCACACCAGCACGCCCACGCCGTCAGGAGGAATCACCCATGCCGCAACGGGTTCGAGGAGTCATCGCCCGCAGCAAGGGCGCACCCGTCGAGGTCGCCACGATCACCATCCCCGATCCCGGCCCCGGCGAGGTCGTCGTCCGGGTGCAGGCCTGCGGGGTCTGTCACACCGATCTCACCTATCGCGAGGGTGGCATCAACGACGAGTTCCCGTTCCTGCTCGGCCACGAGGCCGCGGGCATCGTCGACCAGATCGGCCCCGGCGTCGACTCGGTGGCGGTCGGGGACTTCGTCGTGCTGAACTGGCGGGCCGTGTGCGGGCAGTGCCGCGCGTGCAAGCGCGGCCGCCCGCAGTACTGCTTCGACACGCACAATGCCCGCCAGAAGATGACGCTCGACGATGGCACCGAGCTGACGCCGGCGCTCGGCATCGGCGCGTTCGCGGAGAAGACGCTGGTGCACGCCGGTCAAGCCACGCTGGTGGATCCGGACGCCGACCCCGCGGTGGTGGGGCTGCTCGGCTGCGGCGTGATGGCGGGCCTGGGCGCAGCGGTGAACACCGGCAACGTGTCTCGCGGCGACTCGGTGGCCGTGATCGGCTGTGGCGGCGTCGGCGACGCCGCGATCATGGGCGCCCGGCTGGCCGGGGCGGGGACGATCATCGCGATCGACCGTGACGGCCAGAAGCTGCAGTGGGCCCGCGATCTCGGGGCCACCCACACCGTCGACGCCGCCACCGACGACGCCGTCGCCGCCGTGCGGGAACTCACCGGCGGCTTCGGCGCCGACGTCGTGATCGACGCCGTCGGCAGACCCGAGACGTGGCAGCAGGCGTTCTACGCTCGCGATCTCGCAGGCACGGTGGTCCTGGTCGGCGTGCCCACCCCCGACATGACGCTGGAGATGCCGCTGCTCGACTTCTTCTCCAGGGGTGGCGCGCTGAAGTCGTCCTGGTACGGGGACTGCCTGCCGGAGCGGGACTTCCCGACCCTGGTCGACCTGTACCTTCAGGGTCGACTTCCGTTGGACCGCTTCGTGTCCGAGCGCGTCAAGCTCGACGAGGTGGAGCAGGCGTTCGAGACCATGCACGCCGGCGCGGTGCTGCGGTCGGTGGTGGTGCTGTAGCGCGTCAACCACCCTGCAGCGCGCGGGCGGCGGCCTGCCCGCGCACCCGGCGCTGGACGGCGGCGATCTGACGGAGGCCGTCGCCGAGCAGGCTGCGGCTCAACGGTGACAGTTCGGCGAGGGTGATGACGTCACCGGGCGGCACGCCCGCGGCCAGCTGATCGATCTGGTGCGCCATGCGCAGCCGTTGCAGCAGGTCGAACACCTCGCGCAGCGCCGTCGCGTCGGCGTCGGTCAGCAGGCCGTTGCCCGCGGCGGCCGCCAGCCGCGCCGGCGTCGACCCCGACACCATGCCGACCGTCAGACCGCCCCACCGGGCCAGGTTGACGATCGGTGTCAGCGCGTGCGCCTTCAGGTCGAACGTGCCGCCGCGGCGGGCGACCACGTCGCGCAGCGAGCGCGTGCGCGGTTTGTCCGAGAGCGCGTCGAGCAGTTGCAGCCGAAGGGCATTGGGGTGTTCGGCGGGCATCCGCGAGAACGCCTCCGGGGCGGTGTGCAAAGCGGCGTTGCCCCACACCACCCGGGCGTCGAGCAGCAGCGACGACATCATCAGGCCCCGGTCGCGCAGCGGCTCGGTGAGCCACCCCACCGCGGCGTCGGTCCACTGTCCGGTCGACCGGGAGAACCGCGGCTCGAAGGCCACCGCACCGTTGGTGTCCGCCGGTAGTCCACATGCATCCAGCGTGACGTGCACCCGCCGTGCGACCCCGCGCAGGGCCGCCGCGTGCTGGTCGGCATCCTGCGCCCAGGACAGTGCGCTGTCGACGTCGGAGGAGGGCATGGCCTCGCGTCGGGCGACGCTGCCCATGGTCAGCCACGCGACCCGCGGGCGCCACCGGGGTGCCGCGTCGGCCCACTCGAGTTCCAGCGCACGTCGCACCACCGCGTCGGTGACCACCGACAGCACCGCACTGGTGCCCGCCGCGTCGGTGCCACCGCGGAACAGGTCCACCGCGAGGCCCCGCACCCTCGTCGCCGCCGCCGCCAGCTCGGTGGCGTCGGCCGCCAACGCGATCGCACGGCGCACCAGGAAGCTCTGCCGCGTCCCGGAGGCCACCACGTCGGACTCCTCGACCACGCCCAGGACGCGGCCGAGGCGATCCAGCACGGGTAGGTGCCGCAGCCCGCTCTCGAGCATGTCCATCAGCACGGTCGCCGCGGCGCGGTCGGCGGTCACCGTGCGCGCCGGCGAACTCATCACCGACCCGATGGGCGCGTCCAGCGGCACGTCGGCGGCCACCACCCGGCTGCGCAGGTCGCGATCGGTGAAGATGCCCAGCGTGCCGTCGGGCAGCCGCGCCAGCACGTAGGTGGCCTTGTGGGCCGTCATGTGCCGCACCGCATCCCGCACCGAGGCTCCCGGATCGGTGAACACCGGCGGGCCGGGCACCAGATCCCCGACGGCGGTCAGCGACGGCTGCTGGGCACGCGATCGCGTCGAGATGACGTCCCACGCCGACGACGCCAGGTAGGACAGGCCGTCGGGGTTGGTGAACGCCGTGCGCACCAGCTCGCCCGGCAGCCGCAATGCCGTGCTGGGTTCCACCGTGCGCGCGACGAACGTCACCTTGCCGTGGCTGAGCAGCGGGAGATAGCCGAACACGCCGCCGGGCTCCACGACGTCGACCGGTTCGGCCTCGTCGGTGCCGTCGGAGGTGAGCACCACCCGGCCGGTCCGCAGCACCCAGATCTCGGCGGGTGCGCCGGCCGCGTAGTCGACGACGACCTCACCGGCGGCGAAGTCGTGCGACGTCGCCGCCCGGGCCAGCGCGGCACGATCGGCGGCCGCCATCGCGTGAAACGGCGGGCGGGCGCCCAGGTAGCTCTCCAGGGCCTGCGTCTGGACCTGGATCCGGATCTCGGCCTCGTCGTCGACCACCGCCGGTCAACGTCCGCGGATCAGGTCAGCGCACCTCTCCGCCATCGTCATCACCGTGATGTTGGGATTCACCGCGGGCAGCTTGGGCATGGCCGACGCGTCGACCACCCGCAGCCGGTCGACGCCCTTGACGCGCAGCTGCGGATCCAGCACCGCCACTGGGTCGTCGGCAGCTCCCATCCGCGCGGTCGCCGCCGGGTGGTACACGGTGTTGTGGCAGCGGTGCACGTAGTCCAGCAGCTCGTCGTCGGTCACGGCGTCGGGACCGGGTGCCAGTTCGCGCGCGATCCACGGCCGTAGCGGCGCCTGCTTGGCGATCGTGCGGGCCAGGCGCAGCCCGGCGAGCATGATCCGGTCGTCGTATCCCTCGGGGTCGGTGAAGTACCGCGGATCCACCCGTGCCCGGTCCCGGAAGTCCCGGCTGCGCAGGCGCACCGTGCCCCTGGACCGCCCCTGGGTCACGTTGGGCGTCAGACAGAATCCGTTATCGGTGGTGGGATAGCCGTGGCGCAGCGTGTTCATGTCGAACGGCACGCTGCCGTAGTGCATCATCAGGTCGGGCTGTGCGACGCCCTCGTCGACGGTGGTGAACAGTCCGATCTCCCACCACTGGGTGGACGTGGTGACCATGGGCTTGGCGGCTTCCCAGAACACCAGGCCTTCGACGTGGTCGTCCAGGTTGGACCCCACCCCCGGGGAGTCGACGCGCACCGGGATGCCCATCTCGCGCAGGTGCGCCGTGGGCCCGATTCCCGACAGCATCAACAACTTCGGCGTGTCGATGGCCCCGGCGGTGACGATCACCTCCCGGCGTGCGGTGACGGTGTCGTAGCCGGTGAGGTCGGGGCGTTGGTAGCGCACCCCGGTGGCCGCATTGGCCTCGTCGAACAGGATCTCCGACACCCAGCAGTGGGTGCGCACCTCGAGGTTGGTCCGGGTACCGAGGATGGGGTGCAGGAAGGCGTGGGACGTCGACATGCGGGTGCCGTCCTCGGCGGCGTTGATCTGGAACCAGCCCGCGCCGTTGCGCACCGTCGAGCCGCGGTTGAACGCCACCGTCGGCAGTCCCGCCAGCGCGGCGGCCTCGAGAACCGCGGTACCGCAAGGATCCTCGGGCGGCACGTCGCGCAGCAGCACCGTCTTGGTGAGGCGTTCGGTGAGCGGCAGCACGTCGGCGGCACCCCACCCGGAGGCGCCCATGGTGACCCACTCGTCGAGGGCCTCGGCGGGCGGCCAGAACGCGATGCACGAGTTGTGCGACGAACACCCGCCGAGCACCTTGGCCCTCGCGTGCCGCATGAACGAGTTGCCGCGCTCCTGGGGCTCCACCGGGTAGTCCCAGTCGTAGCCCGAATCCAACAGGTGCATCCACTCACGCAGGACCAGGATCGCGTCGTCGCCGACGTCGGACGGTCCCGCCTCGACCAGGCAGACGGTGACGTCGGGATCCTCCGACAGCCGGGCGGCGAGCACGCAGCCCGCCGTACCGCCGCCGGCGATGACGTAGTCGAAGGTGGTCGTGTCAGACGTGTCCGTCATCAGGCCTTTCCTGCCAGTTCGTCGGGGCCCGCCTCGGCCTTGGTCTGCGCGGCATGCGATTTCAACGTCCCGATGTGGTGGCGGCCCTTGAGGGCGTACCACAGTAGCCCGGAGCCGAGGATCACGCCGATGTAGACGAAGGCGCCCCACGTGTTGTACCAGGGGTCGCCGTAGACGTCGACGCGCGGCCAGGCCAGGTTGAGGGCCATCGTCGCGCCCCACAGCACTGCGAACACGTTGACGGGCAGACCCCACCTGCCCATGGTGAAGTACCCGCCCTCGGCGAGATCCTTGGGTGGCCACTGGCCCTGGAGACGCTTCTTGAGCATCGGGCCGGTCACCATGAGGTAGGCCAGGTAGATCATGATGATGGCGATCGACGTCAGCACCGTGAAGATCTTGGGCTGGCCGATGTTGATGGCGAGGATGACGGCCGCGATGATCCCGATGGTGACCGCGGGCACGATGGGCGTCTGGGTCTTCGGGTTGACCGTCGCGAGCTTCTCGCCGAACGGTAGGGCGTTGTCGCGGGCCATCGCGAAGGTCAGCCGGATGGCGGCGGTGTGCACGGCCAGGGTGCACACCGTCACCGCCACCACGATGCAGACCAGGAACACCTTGCCCAGCGGGCCCCACATCACCTGCTCGACGATGTACTGCAGGCCACCGCTGCTCTCGCCGATCTGCGGGTCGGAGAGGTCCGGGGCCGACATCACGGCGAACACCAGGATGCCGCCGCCGATGACGAACGACGCAAGGATGGCCCGGAAGATGGCCTTGGGTGCGGTCTTTCGTGGCTCGACGGTCTCCTCGCCCAGTGAGCTGGCGGTGTCGAAGCCGTACATGACGTAGAGCGATGCCAGCGAGGCGACGAAGAACACACCGAGGTAGCCCAGGCTGCCACCGGTGCCGTAGCCCTCGGTGGAGAAGAAGACGTCCGGCCCGCGCTTGACGTTGATCGCCAGGATGATGACGATCAGCACCGCGGCGATCAGTTCGATGAACACGCCGGCGCTGTTGATCAGCGACATCAGCTTCACCCCGAGCGCGTTGATCAACGTGGTGAACACGATGAGCACGGTGCCGAGAACCACGGCGTTGGTGGCGAAGTCGTAGGTTCCGGTGCCGTCACCGATGATCTGGAAACCGCTCCACAGCCGCGGGAGGTTCAGCTGGTAGGCCAGCACCACCGCCGAGATCGTCACGATGGACGCCGTCAGCATCAGCCAGCCCGACGTCCATCCGACGAGGCGGCTGCCGAGCTTCTTGCTCCAGTTGTAGACGGACCCGGCGACGGGATACTTGGCGGCGAGTTCCATGAAGCACAGCGCCACCGCCATTTGCCCCACGAAGACCATGGGCCACGACCAGAGGTAGGCGGGGCCGCCCGTGCCGAAGCCGAAGTAGAACAGCTGGAACGTGCCGGTGAGGATCGAGATGTAGCTGACGCCGGCCGCGAAGCTCGCGAACTTGCCGATGCTGCGGTCGAGGGACTCCTTGTAGCCGAAGTCGCCGAGGCCGTGGGTGTCTGAGGAGTCGGGGGAGGAGGGGACCGAAGGTGTCATGGGTGTGCCCTTTCGATGGACTGGTGCGCGGGAGCAGCGACGACGGCGATGTCTGCGACGCCGGTGCCGCGCACCGGGGTCATGCGGTGAACCAGCCCACCTCCTTCTGTTCCGTACTGGTCCAGATGTGTTTCTGCTCTTGGTATTCCGCCAGTCCGGTGGGTCCGAGTTCGCGACCGTTGCCGGACCGGCCGAAGCCGCCCCATTCGGCTGCTGCGGTGTAGACGCCGAAGTCGTTGACCCACACCGTGCCGTGGCGCAGCGCGCGGGCGACGCGCTCGGCGCGGGCCGGATCGCCGGTGCGCACACCTGCGGCCAGCCCGTAGCTGGTGTCGTTCCCCAGCGCGATGGCCTCGGCTTCGCTGCCGAACCGCTCCACGGTGAGGATGGGGCCGAACGTCTCTTCGGTGACGACCCGCATGCTCCGGTCACAGTGGTCGAAGATGGTTGGTGGATAGTAACTTCCGCCGGCGTACTTGGCAGCGCTCGGCCGCCGGCCGCCGGTGACCAGCGTGGCGCCCTCCTCGATGCCGAGGGCGACGTAGCGTTCCACCTTCTCGCGGTGGGCCATCGACACCAGGGGGCCGGTCTGGCTGGCGGGGTCCATGCCGTCGCCGAAGCGGATGGCCTCGGCCCGCGGAATGAGCGCGGCGACGAAGTCGTCGGCGATGGAGTCCTCGACGATGAGCCGGGTACCCGCCGAGCACACCTGCCCCGAATGCAGGAACACTCCGGTCACCACGGCGTCGATGGCACTGGCGCGGTCGGCGTCGGCGAAGACGACGTGCGGATTCTTGCCGCCCAACTCCAGGGCGACCCTGGTGACGTGCGGGGCGGCCGCGCGCGCGATGGCGGCACCGGTGGCGGCACCGCCGGTGAACGAGATGAGGTCGACGTCGGCGTTGTCGGTGAGCGCGTCACCGACGTGGGCGCCGCTGCCCTGGATCAGGTTGACCACGCCCGCGGGGACGCCGGCTTCCTCGATCAGCCGGACCAGCGCGACGGTGCTGAGCGGGGTCACCTCGCTGGGCTTGAGCACCATGGTGCAGCCCGCCCCCAAGGCGGGTGCCACCTTCCAGGCGATCTGCAGGAGCGGATAGTTCCAGGGCGCGATCAGGACGCAGACGCCCACGGGTTCGCGCACCACACGGCTGATGATGGTCGGATCGCCCACGTCGACCAGTCGGTCGGAGGCGACGGCGACGAGGTGGGCGTAGTAGCGGAACACCGAGATCACGTCGTCGATGTCGATGTGGCTCTCGCGCAGGGTCTTTCCGGTGTCAAGGGTCTCGGTGCGCGCGATGTCGTCGCGATCGCGGTCGAGCAGGTCGGCGATGCGCGCCAGGATCGCCACGCGCTCGGAGGCCGGCGTGTGCGGCCAGGGGGAGTCGTCGAACGCCCGGCGCGCGGCCGCGACGGCCGCTCGGGCGTCGTCGGGGCCGGCCTCGGCGACCACGGCGACGACGCTGCCGTCGGCGGGGTTGACGATCTCGCGGGCACCGCCGTCGGCTGCGGGAAGCCACGCGCCGTCGACGTAGAGGACGGGTTCGATGGAGGTGGACGTCATGTCGCCCCTTCTGCTGGGAGTCCGCAGCGCACCCGAGTTCGACGGTGGATTCCGGGAAGGCGTGCGGCCGATCTCGAATATGATCGTGATCACTCTTCACTGTCAATAGTCGATCAGTCATCGACATGAGAAATATCAGTTGGAGGTCACATGGGCCGCGATGATGCCGTCGCGGCCGCCGTGCACACCGCACGCCTGGAGGCGGGCGGCCCGACGGCGGCGCTGGCCGCAGACCTCGATCGCTATCGGCGGGGTGAGCTGGACGCGGCCGAGCTGGTGCGCCGCACCCTTGCTCGACATGCGGTGCCGGGACATCCGGACGGCGGCTGAGTGCGCGAGCGCGTCACGTACCTCGACGCCGACACCGGGGTGCTGAGCAACCTTCTCGGCGCGCGCACCGAGGAGGGGCTTGCCGTCGCCGAACACGACATCGTGATCGTGCGGCACGTGCAACTCACCGAGCAGCCGCTGCCGGGCGACCTCGACTTCGAGCACCTGCGGGCCATGCACCGCTTCCTCTTCGGCGACGTCTATCCGTTCGCGTGCGAGGTGCGCCGGGTCGATCTGCGCAAGGTCGGCGACCCCATGCGTCCGTTCGCCCCCGCCAGGGTCATCGAGGCCATGGCGTCGCGGATCTTCGCGGAGTTGCGTGCCGACGAGTTCCTGGCGGGGCGGTCGCGTTCGGAGTTCGTCGACGGGCTGGAGCAGTACTTCACCACCCTCAACTTCCTGCACCCCTTCCGGGAGGGCAACGGGCGCACGCTGCGGCTGTTCCTCGCCGAGCTGGCCGTGCGTGCGGGATGGACTTTGGACTGGACGCGGATCGATCGCGCCGAGAACCTGGCGGCATCGTGCGACCCCGTGTGCCGGGCTCGAGAGATGCTCGACCGCGTGGTGGCGGGGAACTGACACCCGCCGGATCAGCACCCCGCTGGATCAGAACCCCGCCGGATCAAAACATCGTCCGGATGTCGTCCTCGAACTCTCGGACGTGCGCCTCGGCGAGTGCGCGTGCACGGACGGCGTCGCGCGCGAGGATCGCTCGTAGCACCTCGCCTTGGCCGTGCACGTGGGGGTCGAGGTCGGGCAGCCGCTCCTTGGCGAGGTTCCACATCCGCAGCGACAGGTCCAGGCTCTGCCCGAGCACGTCGAGCAGATAGGGGTTGTGCGCCATGCGGTGCACGGCGCGGTGGACCACGACGTCGAGTTCCAAGAGCGCCGCCGGGTCGGTGGTGGCGTCGAGTTCGTCGAGCAGGGCGGCGACTTCCTGCCGTTCCTCGTAGCGGGCCGCCGTGGCGGCGCGTTCCGCGGCCAGTCCCTCGAGGCGCTCGCGGAGGTCGCAGAGGGCCTCGAGATCGGCGAGGTCGAGTTCGGCGGCATAGCTGCCGCTGCGGGGGTAGATCACCACCAGCTTGCGGTGGGCGAGCCGTTTGATGGCCTCGCGCACCGGGGTGCGGCCCACGCCGAGTTCGTCGGCGAGTTGCTCCTCTTCGATGGGGGCGCCGGGTGGGATCCGCAGCGAGACGATCTTGTCGCGAATGGCCTCGAAGGCACGGTCGGACAGCAGTGGGCTGCCGGCCGGTCGGTCACCGTTCGCTCGCACCGGACGAATATACGACGCGCGCCACCTGGCATGTCAGATTGGATCTCGCCGCGTGGACGGGGCTGGCATTCCAGTACCGAGGTGTTAATATATCAGACGTCGATTAGCTACGCGCCGTGCCGGCGCACCGATGGGAGGTCGCCGTGACCCTGGTTGACCTGGTATTCGGCGCGGACGCCGAGGGCGAGACCAGTGCCGACCGGGCCTACGAGGCCGTGCGCGAGCGGCTGGTCATGCTCGAGATCAAGCCGGGAGAGCCGCTCAACGACGACCGCCTGGCCGCCGATCTCGGCACGGGACGCACGGCCGTGCGGGAGGCCCTCAAGCGGCTCGAACGCGACCGGTTGGTGGTGGCGTATCCGCGCCGCGGCACCTTCGCCACCTCCATCGACCTGACCGATCTCGCCGACATCTCCGAGATCCGCAGCCGGCTGGAGCCCATGGCGGCGGCGCGTGCCGCACGATCGGCCACCGCGGAGGCGCGTGGCAGGCTGGCCGCCCTCGGTGAGGCCATCGCCGACATCGCCGACGGCGACGACCCGCGGGAGGTGCTACGCAAGGACGTCCACGTGCACCGCGAGATCTACCGGGCATCGGGCAATCCCCATCTGGAGCAGATCCTGGTCAACCTCGACGGGCACGCCACGCGCATCTGGTGTTCGTTCCTCGATCGCTTGCCCACCGTCGCGGGCCACGTCCGCGAACACGCGGCGCTGATCGAGGCCATCGTCGACGGTGCCGAGGACCTGGCCGCCGAACTCACGCTGGCGCACGTGGCGGGATTCGAGAGAGCCGTCCGCGCCGTCCTCTGACGACCGTGACCCGGACGCGGCGCACTGATATATCATCGCTGCGTCTGGCCCGGTGCTGCGCCGCGGCCGCAACGCGTCGAAGGGACCGTTGACCGTGACCGTGGTGGGTATCGAGGAGTTCGACGCCGAGTCCGAGGGGATGTCGTTCGCGGACCGCGCGTATCTGGCGATCCGGGACAAGCTCATCATGCTCGACATCCGGCCCAACGAGGCCATCGTCGAGAGCGACCTCGCCGCCGAGCTGCAGTTCGGCCGCACGCCGGTGCGGGAGGCGCTCAAGCGGCTCGAGGCCGACCGGCTGGTGGTGTCCTTCCCGCGCCGGGGCACCTTCGCCACCGGGGTCGACGTCGCCGACCTGCGACACATCTCGCAGATCCGGGTGAACCTGGAGCCGGTCGCGGCGCGCACCGCCGCCGAGACGGCGGGGCCGACGTTGCGGATGCACCTCGAGCAACTGGCCGACAAGATCGACGCGCTGGACGTCGCGGACATCACGCGGGGCGAACTCATGCGGTGGGATCTGTCGGTGCATCGCGCGATCTACCGGGCGGCGGGCAACCCGCACCTGGAAGACGTGCTGGTGCGCTACGACAACCTCGCCACCCGCATTTTCTGCCTGTTCCTCGACCGGCTGCCGTCGGTGGCGAACCACGTCGCCGAGCACGGCAGCCTGCTGCGCGCCATCGCCGCCGGCGACGGCGACGGGGCAGCCGAGATCGCCAGGGCGCACGTCATCGGGTTCGAGGAGTCGGTGCGGGCCATCGTTTAGGGCCGCGTTTAGGGCCGCGTTTAGGGCCGCGTTCGAGGCCGCGTGTCGCGCCGGTGACGAGCCCGGTTCAGGGCCCCGATCTAGGCGCGGATCTTTGTCATCTCCGGGTCGACGAGGGGCTCGGCTGCCACCGTGGCGGAGACGCGGCGATCGAAGTACCCGATCTCGACGGCCGTGCCGACACCCGCGGTGGCAGGCAGCCACGCGTAGGCGATGGGGCGGCCCACCGTGTGCCCGAACGCGGCGCTGGTGACGTAGCCGGCCGGTTCGCCGTCGACGAAGACCGGTTCGGATCCCTGCAGCACCGTGGTGCCGTCGTCGATGGTGACGCACGCCAGGCGCCGCGAGACCGTGTCGTCGGACTTGCCCTGCAGCGCAGCGTGTCCCACGTAGCCCTGCTTCTGTGCGCGCACGGCGAATCCCAGGCCCGCCTCGAACGGATCGTGTTCGGTGGTCATGTCGGTACCCCACGACCGGTAGCCCTTTTCGATGCGCAGGCTGTTGAACGCGGCCCGGCCTGCGGCGACCACGCCGTGGCGCTGACCCTCCTCCCAGAGTGCGTCCCACAGGCGCAGGCCGTTGTCGGCCGAGGCGTACAGCTCCCAGCCCAGCTCGCCGACGTAGGACAGCCGCATGGCGGTGACGGGTACGCCGGCGATGCGAACGGCCTTGGCGCGGAAGTACTTCAGCGCGTCATTTCCGAAGTCGTCGCGGCTCAGCGCGCTCACCAGGTCGCGGGCCCGCGGTCCCCACAGGCCGATGCAGCACGTCCCGCCGGTGACGTCGCGGACGGTGACGCTGCCGTCGGGGGGAAGCAACCGCCGCAGGTAGTCCAGGTCGAGGTTGCCGTTGGCGCCCACCTGGAACAGCTGCGGCGCCAGCCGCGCGATGGTGAGATCGCTGCGGATGCCGCCGCTCTCGTCGAGCATCAGCGTGTAGGTGACCGACCCGACGGACTTGTCGAGGTTGCCGGTCACCAGCCCGTTGAGCAGGTCGAGGGCGCCCGGCCCGGAGACCTCGAGGCGTTTCAGCGGCGTCATGTCGTACATCGCGACGGCGGTGCGGGTGCGCCACGCCTCGGCCGCCGCGATGGGGGAGTGGAACATCGCGGCCCACGCGTCCCTGGCCGGTGGCTGCCATTCGGGCGGAAGATCCGCCAGCAGTGCGGCATTGGCCTCGTACCAGTGCGGCCGTTCCCAGCCGGCGGCCTCCAGGAACACTGCGCCGAGTTCGCGCTGCCTGGCGTGGAACGGGCTGATCCGCAGGTTGCGCGGCGACTCCCGCGGCTGCAGCGGGTGCAGGATGTCGTAGATCTCGACGAAGTTCTGCTGCGAGGTCTCGCTGACGTAGTCGGGGTCGAGTTGGACGTCCTCGAAGCGATGCACGTCGCAGCCGCGTAGGTCGAGTTCGGAGTGCCCCTCGGTGAGCACCTGGGCGACGGCGCGGGCGACGCCCGCGGAATGGGTCACCCACACGGCCTCGGCGATCCAGAATCCCGCGACGTCGGAAGACTCGCCGATCAGCGGGCCGCCGTCGGGGGTGAAGGAGAAGATGCCGTTGAAACCCTCTGCGATGCGCGCGGTTTCGAGGCAGGGCAGCAGCTCGCGGCAGTCCTGCCACGCGGGGGCGAAGTCGGCGTCGGTGAAGGCCAGCATCGAGGGCATGGCGTCGGCCGTGATCTCGCCGCCGGGCAGCCGTGCCAGGTCCACGGGCATGGGGCGGTGGGCGTATGACCCGATGCCCAGCCGGTCGACGTGCTCGCGGAAGTAGAGGTCGCGGTCCTGGTGTCGCAGGATCGGCAGCCCGGCCTCGGCGAGTTCGGTGTTGCGGCCCGCCAGTTCGGGCAGCGGCTCGGTTTTGGCGTACTGGTGGGCCAGCGGCAGCAGCGGCACGTCCATGCCCACGAGTTCTCCCAGTGCCGGCCCCCAGAAGCCGCCGCAGGACACCACGACGTCGGCGGGGATGGTGCCGGTGTCGGTGGTGACGCCGGTGACCCGTCCGCCCGCCTGCTCGATGCCGACCACCCGGGTGTCGCCGAGGAACACCGCGCCGCGGCCGCCCGCCCGGCGCGCCAGCGCGACCACGACGCGCGACGCCTTGGCCAAGCCGTCGGTCTGTACGTAGAAGCCGCCGAGGATGCGCTTGGGATCCAGCAGGGGGTGCAGCTTCGCGCATTCCTCGGGGTCGACGACGCGACCCTCGACGCCCCACGAGGTGGCGAAGCCCTGCCTGCGGTGCAGTTCGGCCAGGCGGGCCTCGGTGGTCGCGACCTCGAGGCCGCCCACCGGGTTGAAGCACCACGCGCCGTCGACGTCGAGTCCGGCGAACTTGTCCACGGTGTAGCGGGCGAACGCCGTCATGGTCTTCGAGGCGTTGGTCTGGAAGACCAGGCCCGGGGCGTGCGACGTCGACCCGCCGGTCAGGGGAAGGGGCCCCTGGTCGACGACGGTGACGTCGCTCCAGCCGCGTGCCGTGAGTTCGTCGGCGAGGTTGGTGCCGACGATGCCGGCTCCGATGATCACGACACGCGGTGAGCCCATGTGGTTCTTCTCCTCGGGGTGCGCGACAGGTCTGGCGCAAAAGATCGACAACTGATATACCAACAGTAGGCGTCGGTGTCGACGGAGGTCAATGCCACTGTTGCGAGTGGCGCACCGAGTTGCGCATGACGTAACGACTTGGGCGTATCCGTTTGCCGATACTGTGGCGCCATGACCCGCGCGCGTTCGGAACCCTCCAGCGGCGGTGTCCAGTCGGTCGACCGCGCCGTGTCGGTGCTGGAGATCCTCGCCCGCGACGGCGAGGTGGGGGTCAGCGAGATCGCCACCGAGATCGGCGTGCACAAGTCGACGGCCTTCCGGTTGCTGGGCGCGCTGGAAGAGCGCGAGCTGGTGGAACAGACCCACGATCGCGGCAAGTACCGCCTCGGGTTCGGCATCCTGCGTCTGGCGCACGCCGTGCCCGGGCAACTCGACGTCGCGCAACAGGGCCGCGAGGTGTGCGAGAAGTTGGCCGCCGACGTCGGCGAGACGGTCAACGTCGCGGTGCTGCGATCGCACTTCGCGGTGAACGTCGAACAGGTGCGGGGCCCCACCGCCGTCGGCACGCACAACTGGGTGGGCGAGATGACGCCGCTGCACGCCACGTCGAGCGGCAAGGTGCTGCTGGCCCACATGGCGCCGCGGGCGCGGCAGGACCTGGTCCGGTCCGCCGGCCTGGAACGCTTCACCACGCACACGATCACCGATGCCGAGGAATTGCTGCAACAGCTGCGGCTGGTGGCCCACGACGGGTTCGCGGTGTCCATCGAGGAGTACGAAGAGGGTCTGACGGCGGTCGCGGCTCCCATCCGCGACCATGCGGGCGAGGTGATCGCCGCGCTCAGCGTGTCGGGCCCGGTGTACCGGCTCACCGCCGAGCGCGCTCGTGACATCACGCCGATGGTGGTAGCTGCCGCCGACGAGATCGGCAAGCGGATGGGCCACCTGGGCTGAGCCCGGGCCGCCGATTTCGCGTCAGCCCTCGCGCGACAACAGATATGGGCTTAATATATCAGCCGCGCCCGGATGAGACGTAGATCACGTCGGGCCGCCTCAATGGCTGAACAGCCCCGCCTGGCAGGAGTCGCGAGTGACGGCACAGCAGGAGAATCCCGCACCCACCGGGACCGCACCCCCGGGGACCGCACCCATCGGCACCGTGACCCCGGATGCGCCGGAGTCCCCGCACGCGCGCCGGGCCGTCACCGACCCCGTGGTGTTCGGCGTCACCGCCGCGTGCGTCGTCGCCATCCTGGCCTGGGGCCTCCTACGCCCCACCGGTTTCGCCGGCACCATGTCGGCGATCCTGAACTGGGTCGTCGGGAACCTCGGATGGCTGTTCATCTTCTCGGCCACCGGGTTCGTGCTGTTCGCCCTGTGGTTGGCGATCAGCCGCTACGGGCGCATCCCGCTCGGCGCCGACGGCGAGAAGCCCGAGTTCCACACCGTCAGCTGGGTCGCGATGATGTTCAGCGCCGGCATGGGCATCGGCCTCATCTTCTGGGGGGTCACCGAGCCGCTGACGCACTTCGTCAAGCCGCCACCGGGCCTCGCGGACTCCGCGGCGGGCACCGCGTTGGCGACGGCGTTGTTCCACTGGGGTTTTCATCCGTGGTCGATGTACGCCGTCGTGGGCCTGTCGATCGCCTACGGCACCTATCGGATGGGCCGCAAGCAACTCATCAGCTCCGCGTTCACCTCGCTGTTCGGGCGCAAGCGCGTCGAAGGGCCCGTCGGCAAGGTGATCGACATCCTGGCCATCTTCGCGACGATGTTCGGCACCGCGGCATCGCTGGGCCTGGGCGCGCTGCAGATCGGTTCGGGCATCGAGGTGCTCGGCTGGGTGGACACCGCGGGCACGCTGCTGCTGGTGATGGTCGTCGCGCTGCTGACGTTGGCGTTCGTCGCCTCGGCGGTGTCCGGCATCTCACGGGGCGTGCAGTGGCTGTCCAACATCAACATGGTGCTTGCCCTCATCCTGGCGGTGTTCGTCTTCGTCGCCGGCCCGACGGTGTTGATCCTCAACCTGATTCCGACCGCGCTCGGCGACTACGCCGCCAACCTGGCGTCCATGTCGGCCCGGTCGGCGGCGGCCGGTCCCGACACCGAGACGTGGCTGTCGTCGTGGACCATCTTCTACTGGGCGTGGTGGATCTCGTGGACCCCGTTCGTGGGCATGTTCCTGGCCCGCATCAGCCGTGGGCGCACCATCCGGCAGTTCGTAATCGGCGTCATCCTGATCCCCACCACGGTGAGCCTGCTGTGGTTCGTGATCTTCGGCGGTTCGGGCATCGGCCAGCAGCGTGACGGCATCGACCTGTACGGCGACGGCGAACCCGAGTCGACGCTGTTCGGGATGCTCGACCACCTGCCGTTGGCGGCGCTGTCGTCACTGTTGGTCATGGCGCTCGTCGCGATCTTCTTCGTCTCCGGAGCCGACGCGGCGTCGCTCGTGATGGGCACGCTGTCCCAACGCGGCACGCTGCACCCCTCGCGCTGGGCGGTGACGTTCTGGGGGCTCAGTACCGGTGCGGTCGCCGTGCTGATGCTGTGGGCCGGAGGCAACGACGCCCTCAACGGGCTGCAGACCATGACGATCATCGTCGCCGCACCGTTCGTGGTGGTGATGATCGGCATGTGCGTGGCGTTGTACCTCGACGTCAAACGCGACCCGTCGATGCTCGAGCCCGCACCGCCCCGGCGGACCTGACCGGCCCTCCTGCGGCCCGCCGACGACGGCGCGCTGGGCGGTTCCGACGGCCGGAACCGCCCAGTTCGTGCTGTTCACGGCCGTGCGCGCCGAGTTGTCTGTGAGTCTGCTCCGTCCACTTGACACTCCCTGTGGCAGAGCCCACACTGTTGCGTATTACGAAGTTTGTTGCGTAATGCGCATTACACACGCAGTCAACAATTCACACCATCCCCGCGCCCTCGCCGAGAGGAGCCCTCGTGCTCGAGATCTGTCCCCTTGCCGCACTGGCCCCCGGTGAGGCGCTGCGCGTCGCCACCGAGCCGCCGATCGCCGTGTTCCACACCGAGGACGGCGAGGTGTTCGCGATCGACGACACCTGCTCGCATCAGGACGCCTCGCTGGCCGACGGTTGGCTCGAAGGGTGCGAGGTGGAATGCCCGCTGCACGCCTCCCGGTTCAACCTGCGCACCGGCGCCGTCGACGCCCCGCCGGCCAAGCTGCCGGTGCGCACGCACGCGGTCGAGGTCTCCGCCGACGGCATGATCCGCGTCGAACTGAGCACGGCCCCGCCCAACCTCCCGCCCGACGTCCGCTCGCGCCTCGGTGAGGGGGCCGGCCGATGAAGCACGTCGCCGTCATCGGGGCCTCGCTGGCCGGCCTGTCCGCCGCGCGCGCCCTGCGCGCCCAGGGGTACGACGGTGCGCTGACGGTCGTCGGCGACGAATCCCGCAGACCCTACGACCGGCCCCCGCTGTCCAAACAGTTCCTCGCCGGCGGCGTGACCGAGGCCGACCTGGCGCTCGAGGCCGACGACGACGACCTCGACGCCACCTGGGTCCTCGGCACCGCGGCCGCGGCGCTGCGCCCGTCCGCGGGCACCGTCGAACTGGCCGACGGGACCTGGCTCGACGTCGACGGCGTGGTGGTGGCCACCGGCTCGCGTGCCCGGCGCTGGCCGGGCGCGCAACTGGCGGGCGTGCACGTCGTGCGCACCATCGACGATGCCCTCGCGCTGCGGGCCGACCTCGTGCCCGGCGCCCGGCTGGTCGTCATCGGGGCGGGCTTCATCGGCGCCGAGGTGGCCTCGACCGCACGCACGCTGGGCCTGGAGGTCACCGTCATCGAGGCCGCGCCCGCGCCGCTGTCGATCCAACTCGGCGATCGCCTCGGCGCGGTGCTCGGCGGCGCGCACGCCGTCAACGGCACCCAGCTGCTGTGCGGCGTCGGCGTCGCCGGTCTCACTGGGCGAAACCGAGTGCTGCGCAACGGATCCGGCATGGGTCACGTCACCGGCGTCGATCTGGTCGACGGCAGGCACGTGCCCGCCGACGTCGTGGTCGTCGGCATCGGCGGCATCCCCAACGTCGAATGGTTGCGCGGCAGCGGTCTGGAACTCGGCAACGGCGTGCTGTGCGGCGCAGGCGGGCAGACCACGATCCCCAACGTCGTGGCCGTCGGCGACTGCGCCGCGTGGCACGACGACGCCGTCGGCGCCCCGCACCGTGTCGAACACTGGACCGGTGCGCTGGAGCGCCCCGCCACCGCCGTGGCGACGCTGTTGGCCGGCGGACTGCACCTGGGCCAGCCGGCCAAGGCGCCCTACTTCTGGTCCGACCAGTACGGCGCGCGCATCCAGTTCGCGGGCGTCGCCCGCCCCAACGACGACGTGACGATCGTCGAGGGCAGCTGCGAGGACTACTGCTTCCTGGCGACCTACCACCGCGACGGGCGGCTGGTCGCGGTCCTCGGTGTGAATCAGCCACGCCTCTTCGCCAGGATGCGCCGCCAGATCGTCGGTGCCCCAGCCCCCGTGTGACCCATCCGTTCCCGCCACACTCCCGCCCCCGATTTCCCGAGAGGACCTCTTTCGTGACCGCTGCCGTGCCGCCCGCCCCCGCGCTGCCCGAGAGTCTGATCCCCACCTTGGGTGGTCACTACTACACCGACCCCACGGTGTTCGCGCTCGAACAGGAGAAGGTGTTCGAGGCCATGTGGTTCTGCGTGGTGCACGCGGCTGATCTCGACAAGCCGGGCGCGTTCAAGACGGTTCCGGTGGGCCGGGAGAGCGTGCTGGTCACCCGGTCGCGCAAGGGTGACGTGCGCGCGTTCTACAACGTGTGCCGCCACCGCGGCGCGCGGCTGTGCACCGAGACCTCCGGCGAGGTCAAGCGCGCCTTCCAATGCCCGTACCACGCCTGGACCTACGACCTCGACGGCAAGCTGATCGCCGCGCCCAACCTCACCAAGATGCCCGACGTCGACCGCACCGAGTACGGGTTGCGACCCATCGCCGTTCGCGAGTGGCTGGGCTACGTCTGGGTGTGTCTGGCCGACGAGCCACCGGTGTTCGAGGACACCGTGATGCAGGAGGTGGTGGACCGCCTCGGTGACGTCGAGTCCATCGACCACTACGCGATCGCCGACCTGAGGCTGGGCCGCCGCATCACCTACGACGTCAAGGCCAACTGGAAGCTCATCATCGAGAACTTCATGGAGTGCTACCACTGCGCCACGATCCACCCCGAGCTCACCGAGGTGCTGCCCGAGTTCGCCGACGGCTACGCCGCCCAGTACTACGTGGGTCACGGCGCCGAATTCGGCTCCGATGTCCAAGGTTTCACGATCGACGGCTCGGCAGGGCTCGACGTCATCCCCGGGGTGACGCAGGATCAGGACCGGCGCTACTACGCCATCACGGTGCGCCCGCAGGTGTTCGTCAACCTGGTACCCGACCACGTCATCGTGCATCGGATGTTCCCCATGGCCGCCGATCACACCGTCGTCGAATGCGACTGGCTCTACCTGCCGCACGTCGTCGAGGAAGGGCGCGACGTCAGCCGCTCCGTCGAGCTGTTCCACCGCGTCAACCAACAGGACTTCGAGGCCTGCGAACGCTGCCAGCCGGCGATGGATTCGCGCACCTACCGCGACGGCGGCGTGCTGGTGCCCAGCGAGCACCACATCGGGGCGTTCCACGACTGGTTGAAGGCCACGATCTCGCAGTGAGCCGCGGGCGCGGCGACCGACGCGCCCGCAACCTTCGCGATGTACCGTAGCTCACCCGAATCGACGGCGGAGGCGGTCATCCATGAGGTTGATCCTGGAATTGCTGCGGCCCTATCGCTGGATGGTGGCCGGAATCTTCGCCGTGCTGCTGCTGCAGATCGCGGCGAACCTCGCCGCTCCGTGGCCGCTGAAGGTGGTCCTGGACAGCGTCGTCGGCGACCACCCCCTGCCGGGGTGGCTGCACGGGCTGCTCGAACCGCTGCTGGGCGGCGAGGGCCGCATGCACATCGCGCTGCTCGCGGCGCTCATGCTCGTCGCGATCGCCGTGGTCAACGCCATCGCCACCTACGTCGCGAACTACCTCACCGAGACCGTCGGTCAGCGGGTCGGCAACGACCTGCGCACCCGCGCCTACCACCATCTGCAGCAGCTCTCGCTGAACTACTTCGACACCCACCGGGTGGGACCCATCCTGTCGACGCTGACCGACGACGTCGACACCATCCAGGAGTTCGCGTCGGCGTCGACGCTCGGCATC
Organism: Mycobacterium sp. DHQP2018-32-09; assembly: GCF_058148405.1. Classification (NCBI taxonomy): domain Bacteria; kingdom Bacillati; phylum Actinomycetota; class Actinomycetes; order Mycobacteriales; family Mycobacteriaceae; genus Mycobacterium; species Mycobacterium sp. DHQP2018-32-09. The sequence goes on from NZ_JBYVYK010000005.1 coordinate 97,205, forward strand.
GCCACCGACCTGCTGACCATCGTCGGCATGCTGTCGCTGATGCTGTGGCTGCAGTGGGACTTCACGCTCATCGCCCTGGCGATCGCGCCGCTGCTGCTGCTGTTCGTCTCCCGCATCCGCAAGGCGGTCAAGGCCGCCACCCACGAGGTGCGCCGCCGTGAGTCCGACATCGTGGCCGTCGCCGAGGAGGGGCTGCAGTCCATCCGCGTGGTCAAGGCGTTCGACCGGGAGGCGCTGCAGGAGCAGCAGTTGGCCGCCGCGGGCCAGGCCGCGGTCGACGCCGCCCTGAACGCCCGGCGCGTCAAGTCGATCGTGTCACCGACCGTGGCCGTGGTGGTCTCGCTGTGCACGGCCGTCGTGCTGTGGCGCGGCTCGGCGCTGATCCTCGCAGGCGCGATGACGGCAGGCACGCTGACGGTCTTCATCAGCTACCTCGCGTCGTTCTTCAAACCGGTACAGGACTTGGCGAAGCTCACCAACACCATCGCGATGGCGTCGGTGGGCGTCGAACGGGTGAGCGCGCTGCTGGACGCCACGACCGACATCGAGGAGAAGCCCGACGCCGTTGCCGCCCAGCGGATCAAGGGTGCGCTGTCGTTCGAGAAGGTGGCCTTCAGTTACGACGCCGCCAAACCCGTGCTGCGTGACGTCAGCTTCGACGTCGCGCCCGGGCAGCTCGTCGGCATCGTCGGACACACCGGCAGCGGCAAGTCCAGTCTGGTCAGTCTGATCCCGCGGTTCTACGACCCCAGCGTGGGATCGGTGCGCATCGACGGCGTCGACCTGCGCGACTACAAGCTGCACGAACTGCGCCAGCAGATCGCCTACGTGCTGCAAGACACCGTGCTGTTCCAGGGCACGGTGCGCGACAACATCGCCTTCGGCAAGCCCGACGCCACCCACGAGGAGATCGTGGAGGCCGCCAAGCTCGCCAACGCCCACGAGTTCATCTCCGACATGACGGCGGGGTACGACAGCGCGGTCGGGGAGCGCGGCATGACGCTCTCGGGCGGTCAGCGGCAGCGCATCGGCATCGCGCGCGCGATCCTGCGCGACAGCCCCATCCTCATCCTCGACGAACCGACCGCCGCACTCGACGCGGAATCCGAGCACCTGGTGATGTCCGCGCTGCAGCGGTTGATGCAGGACCGCACCGTCGTCACCATCGCCCACCGGCTGTCCAGCATCCGCGATGCCGACAAGATCGTGGTGCTCGAAGAGGGCCGCGTGGTCGAGGAGGGGCCGCACGACCAGCTGCTCGCGCTCGGCGGCCGATACGCTGAGCTACATCGCATCCAGTACGAGGACGAGGAATCGTGAGCCGATCGCTGATCATCCTCCCCGACGATTCGGCACAGCCGGTCGTCGACGCCATCGCCGCCGCCACCAGCTCGGTGCGCATCAAGATGTTCGCGTTCAGCCATCGACCGCTACTCGACGCCGTCGTCGCCGCGCACCGGCGCGGCGTTCAGGTGAAGGTGATGCTCAACCCGGAGCGCCGCGACGGCGAGACCGACAACGACGCGGCCCGAGACATGCTGCAGGCGTTCGGCATCGAGGTCCGCGAGTCGAGCCCGACGTTCGATCTCACCCATGAGAAGTCGATGGTGGTCGACGAGCGGCATGCGTTCGTCGAATCCCTGAACTGGACCGACGAGAACTTCACCGCGACGCGCGACTACGCCGTCGTCACGCCCAGCCACGGCGAGGTGACCGAGGTCATCGATTGCTTCGAAGCCGATTGGGCGCGTGAGGATTTCGACCCCGGTCACCGCGCGAAGCTGATCTGGTGCCCTACCAACGGGCGGACCCGCATCGCGGAGTTCATCGACACCGCCCAGCACACGCTGTTCGTGCAGAACGAGCGGTACCAGGATCCCGTGATCATCGAGCGGCTGGTGCGGGCCGCCCACCGCGGTGTGAAGGTGCACGTGATGGCGCGGGCGCCGCACCACCTGAAGCCGAACAAACTGCTCGAGGGGGTCAGCGGGCTGCGCATCCTCGAAGACGTCGGCATCAAGATCCACCGCCTCATGCACCTCAAGCTGCACGCCAAGATGATCCTGGCCGACCACGAGCGTGCCATCGTGGGGTCGATCAACCTGTCGCCCGGCAGTTTCGACCACCGCCGCGAACTGGCCATCGAGGTCGACGACCACCACGTCACGACGCCGTTGAACGCGGTGGCGCGCCATGATTGGAAGAACTCGGAGCGCATGGATCTCAGCGACCAGGGGTTGCTGGCCGATCTGGCGCGCCGCACCGATCGGCGCACCGTCGAGCAGCTGGCGTTGCACGAACCGGACGGTGCCTGACCGTCAGAACGGAGCGTCCACCGTGCCGTTGCTGGTGGTGCCCTCGTCGTGATTGCGGTCGACGTAGCCGAGCCGGACGGGGGATTGCGGATCGGTGCCCAGCGGCAGCAGCGGATCGGTCCCGGCGACCTGGTCCCCGACCGGGGCGCCCGACTCGGCCGAGATCGGGGTGTCACCGGATGGTGCGGGCGCGGCGGCTGCCGCCGGGGCCAGTGCGATGACACCGCCTGCGAGCGCGGCGATCACGGGGGCGGCAAGGGCGATGGTCTTCATGGCTGGATCCTCTCGGAACGGGTGACCGACCCTTCGATCATGTCGCCGGAGCGCGCGAGAGTCGCCACGGTGAGCCCTACTCCGTGATGGCGGCCAGCAGGTAGACCGAGCGGGCTCAGAGGGTCTGCAGGAACGTCCGGGTGAGGGCGGCCACGTCGTCGGGTGCCTCGTCCAGGGCGAAGTGGCCGGCGTCGAGGATGTGCACCTCGGCGTCCGGCACCTCGCGGCGGTACGCCTCGGCCTCGGCCACCCGGAACGACGGGTCGTAACGGCCCCACACCACCAGCAGCGGCGGCTGGCGGTCGCGCAACCAGCGTTGCCATGCGGGGTAGGACGCCACGTTGGTGCGGTAGTCGTAGAACAGGTCGGTCTGGATGTCCCGCTGCCCAGGACGATCGAGGAACGCGAGTTCGTCGGTCCACAGGTCGGGGTCGTAACACTCGGGATGCGGGCTGGTGCCGACGTGCCGCAGCCGGGTGGCGTCGGGGGAGAAGAAGTTCTCCCGCAGTGCGGCTTCGTGCGTCGTGCGGTCGGCCCAGAATGCGCGCCGCGTGTCCCACAGTGGACCCAGGCCGTCCTCGTGGCAGACGGCGTTCTGCACGACCAGGCCCGTCAGTCGTTCGGGGTTGCGGGTCGCCAGGCGCATCCCGACGGGGCCGCCGTAGTCCTGCACCACCAGGGCGTAGCGGTCGAGGCCCACCGCGTCGGTGAAGCCCGCGACGACGTCGGCGAGATGGTCGAAGGTGTAGTCGAAGGCGCTCGCCGGCGGGGCGGAACTGTGCCCGAACCCGGGGTAGTCGGGGGCGAGCAGGCGGAACTCGTCGCCGAGGCGGTCCAGCAGCGGCTGCCACATGCGCGACGACGACGGAAAGCCGTGCAGGAGCAGGACGGCGGGTGCGTCGGCTGAGCCGGCCTCGCGGTAGAAGACGTCGAGTCCGTCGACCGCGACGGTGGCGTAGTGCGTCATCCTCCGATTGTGCACTCGGTGGGCGTTCCGGCGTGTCAGGCCTCGAATGTATGTTCGAAGAATGCGGGCGGGGATCGTGGGCGGGGCGGTGGCAGAGGCGGTGGCAGCGTTGCGTGCCGCCGTCGACGCGCTGGCCGCCTGCGACCTCGAATCACTCGACGCCGCCGAACGGGTGGAACTCCTGGCCGCCCTGGAAACCCACCGCTGCCGCATCCCCGCGCTCGAACACCGCCTGATCACCTCCTTGGACGCCGATACCCCGCCATCGCAGTTGGGCGCCAAGAGTCTTGCCGATGCGTTGCAGACCCGGCTGAACCTGCACCCCAGGGAAGCCAAGCGCCGCGTCGCCGTCGCTGCCGACCTCGGGCCCCGTCGATCCCTGACCGGACAGCCGATGCCACCCACGCTGCCCGCCACGGCGATCGCGGTGTCCCACGGGGTGATCAATGCCGACCACGTGACCGTGCTCCGCGACGCCGTCGCCAAGATCCCCACCCACGTCGACCCGATGCAGCGGGAGGCATTCGAGGTCGCCTGGGCGCGGGCCGCGATGTCGATGGAGCCGCATCAGTTGGCCGCCGACCTCAAGCGTGCGCTCTACCTCCTCGATCAGGACGGGCCGCCGCCGACCGAGGACGACGGTATTCGTCGCCGCGGCATGACCGTAAGCAAGCAGGGCCCCGACGGCACCGTCGCGATGACGGTCGTCATGACCGCCCCCGCCTGGGCCGCCCTGGAAGTCCTGTTGGCGAAGTTCGCGGCCCCCGGGATGTGCAACCCCGCCGACGAACACCCCTGCACCTCCGGCACACCGAGCCAGGCGCAGATCGACGCCGATGACCGCACGCTGGCCCAGCGGCGCCACGACGCGCTGGCGTTCCTCCACCGCACGGCGTTGGAGAAAGGGGATCTGGGGCAGCTCAACGGGATTCCCACGGCGATCCTGATCCGCACCACCCTCGCCGACCTCGAGTCCCGCGCCGGAGTCGGGGTCACCGGCGGCGGCACCGTGCTCACCCGCCGCGAGATGCTGCAGCTGGCCGCCCAATCCATCACCACCGGATTCCTCACCCTGTTCGACGACGCGACCGGCAAGGTCCTCGACCTGTTCCAGACCCGCCGCACCGCCACCGTCGTGCAACGCCTCGCGCTGATCACCCGTGACGGGGGCTGCACCAAACCCGGCTGCACCGTGCCCGCCTACGGCTGCCAGGTGCACCATGCCAAGAAGGACTTCGCCCACGGCGGGAACACCAACGTCAACGACAACGCACTGGCGTGTGGCAGTGACAATCGGCTGGTCGGCACGAGGGGTGGCTGGACCACCCGGATGAACGAGCGCCACGACGTCGAATGGCTACCGCCCCCACTGCTGGACCGCGGACAGACCCGGGTGAACACCTACCACCGACCCGAACGGCTCCACCCGCCACCGCGTGATGGCGAAAGCGACCGTGCGACAGGCCGACGATCGGATCGAACCACGGCTGACGCGGCGGGAACCGACGCGAGCACGGGCAGTTCGGCGGTCGCCCCCACCGGACCACCCGTCGACGACCCGTGGGCGCCCGAACATCACCCTCGGCGGGCGGCGCCACCCTGATCGGGGCCGGCTCAGGCGGGCGGGGGACAGGTGGTCGGTGCAGGTTCCCCGGCGAAGCGGGCCCGCGTCCAATCCGCAGGCAACGCACCCAGATTCACCTGCCCATGACCCTGGCCCGGCGCGACCACGGTGTCGACGACGTCACCCAGGGCGCAGGCCCGCTCCACGGCGGCGGCGGTCCAGGCGGGCAACACCACCTGGTCGGCGTCACCGTAGGCCACGAGCAGCGGCGCCGACGCGGGCGTATGCGGCAGCGCGATCGCACCCAGGGCGTCCCGCAACCGAGCGGCCGCCTGAGCGCTCGACGGCCGGAAGTCCTCCGCCGGTGCCTCCATCGCGATCTTCGTGCGCAGCTCCGAGTTCTCGTGCAGGCACCCCAGGAACACCTCCACCCGGTCGAGCATCACGCCGTGCAGATAGTCGTCCAGACGCAGCTCCGGATGCGACACCTGCAACCCGCGCAAGATCATCGGTAGCAGTACCCGCTGCTCCCCGGTCAGCGTGCCCTGCTCCATCGCGTCCACCAGCGGTCGCAGGTCGGTGGGTGGCGCCACGCTGATGGTGCCCGCCAACTCCAGCCCGCCACCGTAGTCCGCCGCCAACTCGTTGGCGGCCCACACGGCCTGCCCGCCCTGGGACACCCCGTAACCCAGCCACGCCGACGACGCGTCGCCGACGACCTGCCGAGCCGCCCGCACGGCATCGATCACGTTGTAGGCAGCCGTCTTCGGCTCCAGATACGGATGCGGCTCCGGCGTGCCCAGGCCCTGATAGTCGGTCATCGCCACCACGTAGCCGTAGGTGACGAACGTCGCGATCACACCCGCGTTGCCCAGAAGACCCGCATACGACGACGGCGCACACGTGGAGTCCAGCCCCGACGTCGAATGGCCCAGCGACGCGATCCGCCAGCCACCCTCGGGCGGACTCCCGTTGGGTGTCAGCACGATTCCGGACACCGTGGTGGGCGTGCCGTCGACTCCCGACGTCGACCGGTACCGGACCTTGACCGCCCGCTGCGACAGCTGCTGCAACGTGGGCAGCAGCGGCAGTTCGGTCGGCGCGGCGAGCAGTGCCCCGGCCGCGGCATCGGCGACCGGGGCCTGCGAGGCCGGTTCCCGCGAGTCGGCACACGCCGACAGCACCAGCGTCAGCGTGACGATCAGGGCGGCCCACCGCGGAGTGCTCACGGCGACGTCGTCCCCAGCAGGCCGATCGGATCGCGGCACATCCGCTCCAGCGCCGCGCGGATCAGATCGCCGTCCACCACGGTCTCGCAGAACGTGACGGTGAAGGTGCGCACCCCGTCGAGTTCGCTGACCAACAGCGTCACCGCGTCCGGGCCGTCGGGCTCCAGATAGGCGAGCACCTGCGGAGGGCGTCCGTCGTCGATCCACGTGACGTGGTCGAACATCTGCAGGCGACCGAGATCGCTGACGGACGGGCGGATTCGACCGGCGGCGTCGTACCGTCCCGCCTCCGCCTGGTCGCCAGCGGGTGCCGAGCCGCCCCGGCGCAGCGCGGCCTTGGCCTCGGCGAGCACCAACACCGCCAGCGGCCAGCCGGATTCGGCCACGCGCCGCGTGATGCCCGCCAACTCCGCGGGTGAGGCGCCCGCGGGTAGGGCGACCGGCATCGCCACCGCGAAGTTGCCCTGAGCGGCAGCATGTCTCGGATCCAGGTAGCGGCGGCAGTTCATCAGGATTTGGACGTGCTCGTCGACGTCGGCGCCCTGGGCGCGCAGCGCGGCCAGCCAGAGTGCCACGGTCACCGCTGCGGTACTGGCCCCCGGCGCGTCCACCTTCGCCCAGGCGCGCAGTTCGGTCACCGCCGCGGCGGGCAGGTACGCGCTGACACTGCGAGTGCGTGCACGCCACCGGGAAACCGAGGTGACGGGGCGCCCGTCGTCGGGAACCCTCTTGTGCTCGCCGCGCAGCCGCGCCACCTCGCGGATCGCCGCCGGATGGGCACGCAGGTGCCGCGTCACCGCCGACGACAGTGCATGCCGGGGCAGCCGGGACGCCAGCACGGCCGAGCGTGCGGGGTCCGCGGTCCCGGCGAGCGCGGCCAACAGCGCCACGCCGAGCTGCCCGTCGCCGATGCCGTGCGAGTAGTCGACCACCACGTAGTCGCCGCACAGCAGGGCGCGCAGCGGCGGTGACCCCGGTTCGTGCCGCACGCGGGTCAGCAGCGCACCCAGGTCGTCGGTCGCCAGGTCGTCGCGACGCAGGACCGCGGATTCGATGCCGCTGCGGTAGCGCCACCGGCGACCGTCGGAGGGCTCGAGCGCGAGGTGCGGGCGAGGATGAGCCGCCGCCGCGGCCAGGACGGCGCGCGCGGTATCGACGTCCAGATCGGCGACCGGGCCGACGATGGCGACGGTGCGGCTGGAGGCCAGCGCCCGGTCGAGCGCCGACGGGTGATGCTCAGACCGCGGCATCGACGACCCCCTGCATCCGGTGCCGGAACGTCGCATGGGAGAACCCCTCCGCCCAGCGTCGGATGGCCACCGGGTCGAACCGGCCGTCGTCGAAGTTCCGCATGGCCTCGGCGAACCGGTCGGTGACCTGGGCGTCGGAGCCGACGTCGACGTGCAGTCCGGTGACGCCGGGCAGCACGGTGTCGACGGCGCCACCGGCGCCCAGCGCGATCACCGGCGTACCCGTGGCCATCGACTCCACCGGCACGATGCCGAAGTCCTCCAGTCCGGGCATGACCAGAGCCCGGGCGCGCCGGTGCAGGCTCAGCAGGTCGTCGTGCGAGACGCGTCCCAGGAACGTGGTCTTGGGGCCCGCCAACTCGCGGCAGGCCTTCATGGCGCGCCCGTCGCCGGCGACGACCAGCGGCACGTCGGCCAATCGGGCCGCGCTGACCGCCAGATCGGGCCGCTTGTAGGGCACCAGCCGGCCGGCCAGCAGGAAGAAGTCCTCGCGTGCCACCGTCGTGTCCGGGGTGAACCGTTCGGTGTCCACGGGCGGGTGCACCACGGTCGCGTCGCGGTGCCACCACTGCGAGACCCGCTCGGCCACCGTGGTCGAGTTGGCCACCACCGCGTGCAGGCGGGGCGCCGCAGCGGTCTCGCCACGGCGGGCGATGGTCGACAGGGCGGCGAGGATGGCCGCACCCACCGCGCCTCCGCCCTCGCCTGCCCGCAGCGACGCGTCCCAGGCCCACCGGGCGGGGCTGTGCACGTAGCCGATGACCGGGGCGTCGGTCGCGAAGACCGACTGCGTCGCGAAGGCGTGGTGGCTGGCGATCACCGCCTGCACGTCCCTCGGTATCGGCAGGTGCCGAAAGGTGCTGGGCATCAACGGCATCAAGGGCGCGTAGGACTTCTGCCGCAGCACGCGATGGTAGATCGGATCGAGCCAGGTGGCGCGCGGCGGCCGTGGCATGGCCTTGGGAACGCCCTCGGGCCGCACGATCGACGCGAACACCTCGGCGTCGGGCCACTGCAGCGCCAGCTGCTCGACGACCTGCTCGGACCCGGCCACCTCGGTGAAGCGCTCCTGCACGATGGCGATGCGTTCACCGGTCACGACGATGCCAACCGGTCGGGCACGGGGATCGGTTCGGACACCGGATCGGATCCGTCGCCGGTGGCGTGCCTGCCGCCCCGCCGGGGAGCGTGCTGCAGCACCAGATTGCGTGGCACGCCCAGATCGGCGAGCTGGCGCAGGGCGCGCTGCGCGGCCGCTCGGTCGCGCCCCGCGGTCGACACCAGGACCACGGCGACGCCGGTGTGCCCGGCGTTGACCCGCTGCCACCAGTGGCTCGACAGCGCGGCGTCGTGCAGCGTGCGGAAGCGGCCCGGCTGTCTCGTCAACGACGCTGGCGCGGAGGCGTTCTCGCCGACGAGCAGCAGTGCCGGTCGACCGTCGCGCAGCGCCTGCACCAGGCGGGCGGAGGTGAACGGGTCCAGTTCACCGGCACGCGTGGGCGTCGGGTCGAAGTGTGCGCCGTACTTGCGCGAGATGCGGCGCGCCCACGTGCGGTTGGGGCGTGACCCGATCCGGCCGCGTACCAGGACGATGCCCTCCGCCACCACGATGAGGGTGGCCAGCGCCGCCACCAATGCCTCGGAAACCGGCTGCGGCGAGACCGGTTCGGTGTTCTCCTGCGGCGAGGCGAGGATGGTCAGTTGATCGCCGCCGGAACTCTGCAGGGCGACCAGTTGCGCGCGCAGGCCCGCCAGTTGGCGTTCGGATTCCGCGCGGGCGGGATCCTCGGGTGCCAGCGTGGCGGTGCGCGCTTCTTCCGCGGTGATGGCGGCCTGCACCTGGTCCACCTGGCTGCCGAGGTCGCGGGCGTGGTTGGCAAACGCCGCCTGCGCGATGGTGACGACCATCGTGCGGGCGATCTTCTCGGCCAGCTCCGGTGAGTCCGCCGTGGCGGTGAAGACCAGGATCTGCGGCGCGGAGCCCTTGGTCAGCTCGACGTGCCGGCTCAGGGTGGCGGTGTCCCAGCCGGTGCCCACCTCGGCGAGCACCTGCTCGAGGACGTTCGAGTCCTCGGCCAGTCCCATGAACGGTGCGCGCATCTGTTCGACGAAGGCGTCACCGGGAATCAGGTCCCGCGACGGGGTGATCTCGGTGACCAGCCGTGCCTCATACTGCTTCGGCGCGAACGCCGTTCGCACACCGAACACGGCGATGCCGACCACCACCGCGACCAGCAGCGCGGGCACCAGGGCTCGCGCGAACTCACGCAGGTGGCCCACCAGGTCGACGGGCGGTGGCACGTCGCCGCGGTGTACGGGATCATCCACAGTCACGAACCGGACTCCTTGGCTTGCCCGGGTGCCTGGTGCGACCCAGGATCGAGTCGGTCGCCGTGCGGCCCGACGTCGACACGTACCGCGATACTACCGAGCCGACCCCCGTCACGAGGCCAACCCGTGGGATCGTCGGGCAAACATTCGTCAGCCCGCGAACTGCGCGACGACGTCGTAGGCGAGCTTGGCCGTGAAGTCGTGCCGCAGGATGCCGAAGTTCTGCTCGATGTCGGCGGTGTCGGTGCCGCTGTCGCGCATGGCGTAGACGAAGGCCGATCCGATCCACGGCGTGTTCTCGGCCATGGCCAACGTCATTCGCAACGTGTCGGCCTGCACTTGCTCGCTGACGGCGCGTCGCCCCGTGCCGGTGGGCGCGCCGGTCTCGGTGATCCACGTCGACTTCCCCGAGTCGCCGCCGTCGACCATGACCGCGCGCATCTGCCACATCCGTTGAGCGGTGTTCCACGACGAGGTGGCGGGGTCGTTCGGCAGCGCGGGGTAGGTGTAGGGGTGGATCGCGAAGGCGTCGAAGTAGTGGTTGGCGCCGCGGTCGTAGAGGGCCTTGAGGAACGTCAGCGGTGAGATGTCGCTGCCGTTGTCCTCGGCGGGGGCCAGCCCGCCGGACAGGATCGTCGCGTCCGGGTCGACGGCCTTGACGGCCCGGTACGTGGCGGCCAACAACGCACCGTAGGCCGCCGGATCCGGCTTGGGGTGGAAGAACTTCACGGTGTTGGGCTCGTTCCACACCTCCCACACCCCCACGTGCGGACCGTACCGTCTGGCGGCATCGGCGGCGAACGCCGCGAACGTCTCGGGATCGGTTGGCGCCCAATATCCGCCCGTGGCATCGGGATGGTTGGCGGCCCAGTCCGGCGCATAGGTGACCAGCGCCAGCGGGCACAGTCCGCGGGCGACGACGGCGTCGACGACGCGGTCGATGCTCGACCAGTCGCGTTGACCGCGTTGCGGTTCCACCCGGGTCCAGTCGACGTCGACGCGAACGGCCCACATCCCGGTCTTCACGACGTCGTCCAGCAGGGCGCCGAGGTCGTCGTCGGACAGCGTCAGGATGTCCGAGCCCTGTGACGCGCCGACGCGTCCCTTGCCCGCCGCGGCCGAACAGTCGGTTGCGGCGTGCGCCGGGGCGGGAGCCATCACGCATGCCGCGACCACTCCGGCCGCCAACCCCAGGCAGCGGAGCCGGCGGCTGCGCTCACGACGCCAGCGCACGCAGCATCGCCGGGATGGTCACGGTCGCGTCGTGGTGGGCGGCGACGTAGGCGCGGGCCCGCGCGCCTAGCGCTGCGCGCAGGTCGCCGTCGTCGAGGACTCGCCGGATGGCCGCGGCGAGTGCGGTGGCGTCGCCGGGCGGGTACAGCAGTCCGGCACCGCCAGCGAGGAATTCGCTGGTGCCGCCGTGATCGCTGCCCACCACGGGCATGCCGTAGGACATCGCTTCGAGCACGTTGAGTGGCCCGGCCTCGGGCAGCACGCTGGCGGACACCACGACGTCCCAGTCTGCCATCGCGGCAGCCGGGTCGACGTGCCCCAGGAAGCGGACGCGGCCGTCGAGATCGGCGCGGCGAGCCCTGGCGTGCAGTCGTTCGACGTAGGCGGCGTCGCTGGGGAAGTTGCCGCCGGCCAGTTGGAGTTCGACGCCGGGCAGCGAGGCGATGGCGTCGAGCAGGACGAGGTGGCCCTTCCACGGTGTGAGCAGCGCCAGCATGCCCACCACGGCGGGGGTGTGCACCGTCGTCCCGAGCGCGGGCACCGGCCAGCGGACGCCGTTGTGGGCGACCACCACGGGCAGTCCGAGTTCGCGCAGCGGCTGGGCGGTGGCCTCCGACACCGCGACGGCGCGGCGCACGGCAGGCCTGCCCAGCGCGGTGACCGCGCGCTGCTTGCCGCTGGCGATGGTGTCGTGCACCAGCCAGGACACCGAAGCCGCACCCCCGCCGAGGCGCGCCGCGGGCAGCGCGTACATCGAGTTGACGATCGTGCGCGTGCCCGGCGACCGCATCCTGCGTCGCAGGATCGCCCCGGCGCGCAGCCACCGCAGCAGCAGCCGAACCGCGCCGACGGCCCGGGCCAGGCCCGTCTCGCCGCCCAAGCCCAGCGGCGGCAGGGCCACGTGCTCGACGCCGGTCGGCAGCGCGTCGGCCAGCGGCCCGGCAGGGCACGCCACCGCCACCGAATGACCCTGCCGCCGAGCCTCGTTCACCAGGTCGAGCAGCACGCGCTCGGCGCCCGAGACGTTGCCGGTGTGACCGACGAACACGATCGCGCTCACCGGGTGGCCCACTTCCGCCACGACGCCGCCACCCCGACGAGGACACCGACCCCGAGGAGCGAGACCGCAGGCCATGCCCCGGGATGTCGGTCGACCACGTAGTGGCCGCCCGCGCACAGCGCCGCCGCCAGCACCACCAGGGTGGCCAGCTGGCGCAGCGGCAGCAGACCCGTGATGGGGACGGCGCGGTGGATCACCAGCCAGAGGGCCACCACCGTCACCGCCCACGTGACGACGGTGGAGATCGCGGCGCCGTCATAGGACATCCGCGGGATGAGCACCAGGTTCAGCCCCACGTTGAGGGCCAAGCCGCCCACCGCCACCCACGGGTAGTGTCGCTGCAGTCCTGCGGCGCCCAACAGGAAGATGCCGAGCACGATGAGCGCGGTGAGCGCGGCGCCCACCACCAGCAGCCGGGCCGAGAACGTCGCGGGGGCGAAGCGCTCGCCGTAGAGCAACGTGATCAGCTGGTGCGCCGACGGCCAGAAGCCCACCACGCACACCGCGCCGCCCAACGCGAACAGCAGTGCGGCCGTGCGCGTCCGGTCGCGGAATGCGGTCGGGTTCGCCGGCCACGCCGCCACCAGCAGCGTGCTGACGGGGGCGGCGGCCGCCAGGGAGAACGTGTCGAGCACGTCGGAGAACTTGTACCCGATGGAATAGGTGCCGACGGCCTCGTAGGTGTCCATCAGGCTCAGCATCAGGACGTCGATCTTCATCATCGCCACGGTGAGCGCGAACCCGATGGCCAGCGGGATGGCCTCGACGAGCATCGGTTTCCACCGGTGCACGTCGAGGTGCCGTGACGGTGCGATCCCGACGGCGGGCCGCGTCACGCCGTACGCCTTGACGGCGAGCTTGAAGAGTTCGTTGGCCACGACGGGCAGCACGAACACCAGCAGCACCGGCGCGAACATCGCGGCCGCGATGGTCAACGCCAGTTGCAGCAGCTGCCCGACGGCTTCGGCGACGCCGACCAGCAGCATGCGGTGTCTGCTCTGGAACAGCACCGTCAGCGCATGGCTGGGGGTGGCCAGCACCACCACCAGGCCTGCGACGGCCGTGGCGGCCACCACCTGGCCCGGATAGCCCAGCAGCACGACGTAGGCCACCGCGCACACGTAGCCGACGAGACCGAGCACCGTGCGCAGGGCGACGAACGAGGAGGCGGTGCGGGCGATCTCGTCCCGGTCGGCGCCGATCAGGTGCGCCAGGACCACGCGGCCGACGCCGAGGTCGGTGACGATCGACATGACGCCCAGTAGGGCGAAGACGAAGCTGAACTGCCCCCACTCCTCCGACGAGAGTGATCGGGCAACGATCACGCTGCCGATCCAGCCCAGCGCGGCCACGACGACGCGACTGGCGAGAACGGCGAGCGTCGCGCGGGCCGCCGCCTTCGGGTCGGCGGCCACCTCGCGATGGTCGACGACGGGCTCGGCCCCTTCGGCCATGGGGTCGTCGGTCACGCGACACCTGCGTCGCGGTAGGCCGCCACCGTGCGGTCGACGGTGCGCCGCCAGGTCATGGCCGCGGCGGCATCGATGGCGTTGGCGCGCAGACCATCCCGCTCCTCGGGGTCACCCAGTAGCGGCCGCACGGCGGCCACCCAGGCGTCGACGTCGGACGACCGGACCAGCACCGCGCCGTCGCCGACGACCTGCGGCAGGGCGCCGACGGCGCTGGCGACCACCGCCGCACCGCACGCCATGGCCTCCACCGGGGGCAATCCGAAACCCTCGTAGTGCGAGGCATAGGCGGTGACGGTGGCGGTGCGGTACAGCGCGGGCAGGTCCGCCACGTCGACGTAGCCGAGTCCCACGGTGCCGGACGGGGCGTCCGGACCGGTGGAGCCGGCCCCGGCCAGCACGCACGGGATGTCGAGTGCGCGTGCGGCGGCGGCCACCAGCGCGACGTCCTTGCGCGGCTCCACGGTGCCGACCTGCAGGACGAAGCGCTCCGGCAGCGAGTACTTGGCGCGCACCCGGGACTCGGCGCCGGCGTCCGGTGGGTGGGCCCACGACGCGGGTGCCAGCTCGATCACCGTGGACTCGCGTCCGCTGATCGCGGCGATGCGGTCGGCGGTGAACTCCGACACCGCGATCAACAGGTCTGCCGTGCGCAGGGCGTGCCGGACCAGCCGTTGCTCGCCGGCCGCCCGGAACCGACTGGACGCCGAGGGCATGTCGAACACCGACAGGTCGTGCACGGTGGCGACGGTGAACGCGCTCGTGGCGATCGGCAGATCCACGTCGAGGGCGTGGAAGACGTCGCAGGAGAACGCGGGTGCCGCACCGAACGCCGCGCGCACCACGCCGGAGGCGACCGGACGGGTCCGGGGGCGCACGGCCGCCGGGAGATCGGGCACCGCGTCGGCCTGCACCACGGCGGTCAACCGGGCCTGCGGCAGCGCCGCCGGCGCTTCCCTCAAGAACTCGCGGATGTAGGTCTGGACGCCGCTGCCGCCGGGCCGCAGGGCCAGCGCTCCGTAGCAGACGGTGCTCGCTCCCGTTCGCCTGGCGCCGAATCGTGTTGCGCCGCTGCGCATCCAATCACCCCTAAGAAGAGCCAGAAGTAGACGTCGATGGGGAAGATCTCCAGATAGGTGGCCACCAGGCAGGCCGCCATCCCCGCGACGAGCGATGCGCTGATACCCAGGGCCAGCGCGGCATCGCGCCCCGTGAGGGTCCACGCTAGCCGAGTCGTCCATGCCAGCGCGGTGAGGAACAGCGCCAGCACCAGCCACAGCCCGACCGGACCCAGTTCCAAGAGCATCTTCACGTAGTAGTTGTCCGGCTGATAGTTGGCCGAGACCCCGTAGATCGTGGCACCCGCCGCCGTCGACATCCGATCTGCCGCAGCACCGCTGGCGCCCAAGCCCAGACCCACCGGA
The DNA here is from genome assembly GCF_058148405.1 of Mycobacterium sp. DHQP2018-32-09. Lineage (NCBI taxonomy): Bacteria > Bacillati > Actinomycetota > Actinomycetes > Mycobacteriales > Mycobacteriaceae > Mycobacterium > Mycobacterium sp. DHQP2018-32-09. The sequence continues at coordinate 112,320 of NZ_JBYVYK010000005.1, forward strand.
TGCACCAGGATGCTGCTGATGATGTCGCTCCAGCCCGCGCTGCGTTCGCCGAGACTGCTCGACGAGAGGAACACCTTGGAGACGCTGGGGACCAGCGGTACGGCGATCGCGACGGCCGCACCTCCGACCGCCAGGGGCAGCAGCAGGGCGCGATGGCGCAGCACGGCGAGCCACAGCATGCCGAGCACCAGCCCCAGGATGGCGGCCCGCACGATGGAACTCGACATCGCGACCACCATCAGCGGTGCCAGCCAGAGGAAGACGCGGTTGCGGCGACGCCGTGGCTCGGCCAGTGCGACGGCGCCGCCCACCAGCAGTGCCAGCATGACGTAGAGGCCGAACGGGAACGGCTGGACGAACGTGCTGAACGTCCGCAGCAGGCCGCCGGAGGTGCGTACCTCGCGTCCCCACTGGTAACCCAGCGACACCAGGAACCCTGGGCCGACGATCAGCTGGGCGATGCCGACGACCGAGGCCAGCACGGCCATGCCCATCAGGATGGACACGAAGTGGTCGCGGTCGCGGGCGTCGAAGGGGGCGAACCACAGGATCACGACGATCGAGAGGAAGAAGAACGTGACCTTGATGGCGACGAATCCCAAGGTGCCGAAGGCGATCAGCGCCGACGCGCTGCCGAACGCGAACCACAGGGCCGCGGCCGGCCACCATGGGGCGTGCAGGGGGACGGCCGTGCGCTGCCTGCTGGGCGTGGGGGAGCGGCGCAGCCACGCGCAGATCGCGGTGAGGATCAGCAGCCCCTCCTTCCAGCCGGCGGCGATTCCGGGCAGCGGCAGGATGGCCAGCAGTCCGTGCAGCGGCGTGAGCGCGGCGAGAATGAGCAGGCCGCGCTGGGGCCTGCGGTAGATCAGCTGGGTGACGGCTACGGCGATCGCGAGCGCGACGAGGCCGGCGACGACGTATCCGGCGACGATCAGCACCCGCGAAACCCGGTCAGTCCTCGGCCTTCTTCAGCACCGCGCGCACGGTGAGGAAGAGGATCTTGACGTCGAGCCAGATGGACCAGTTCTCGATGTAGTAGTTGTCCCACTCGGCACGGTCGGCGATGGACGTCTGTCCCCGCAGTCCGTGCACCTGCGCCCAGCCCGTCACGCCGGCCTTGACGCGGTGGCGTTCACCGTATCGGCGGATCTGCGCTTCGAAGAGTTCGACGAACTCCGGGCGTTCGGGACGGGGGCCGACGAGGCTCATGTCGCCCTTGATCACGTTGAGCAGCTGGGGAAGTTCGTCGAGTGACGTCTGCCGCATGATCTTGCCGATGCGCGTCCGTCGGTCCACGCCCTCGACACCGCCGGGAGCCGAGCCCGCCGACAACTCGAAATGGGCATCGGATTCCCGCGGTGGCCGCATGGAGCGAAACTTGTAGCAGTCGAAGGGTCTTCCGTCGCGTCCGACCCGCTTCTGCTTGAAGAAGATGGGCCCGGGGGAACTGAGGCGCACCAGCAGCATCAGGGTGAGGAAGATCGGCGAGATCACCACCAGACCCAGTGCCACGAGTACGCGGTCGGTCACGCCCTTCATCACGAACTGCCAGCCGCGCGGATCGACGTGGGGGATCACCAGCAGGGGAAGACCGCCGAGGTGCTCGACGCGGGAGCGTTCGCCGACGGCGTCGTGCAGGCGCGGTACCACCCACACCCGCATCCCGCGGCGCTGTGCCGCCCGCACGGAGGCCACGATGTCGTCGAAGTGCACGTCGTCGCAGAACCCGACGATGAGTTCCTCGGCGGCGGTCGCCTCGGCGACCGCCGACAGGTCCAGTGGCGTGCCCAACCGGGGGACGTCCAGGAAATCCGGAACGTCCGGGCGTGGCCGGGAAGAACCCGGATTTGCGCACAGGATGCCGACCGGCAGCAAACCGTATTCCGGCATCTGCTGCATGCGATTGATCACCTGGTGGCTCATGGGTCCGTCACCGATGACGAGCGTCGGTGCGGCGGCGTCGAAACGCTGTCGCAACACCCGCTGCACCACGGCCCGGACCAGACGCGCCAGCGGCAGGGTGACGGCGGTGCAGATCCACAGTCGGGTGGCGATCTCGCCGGGTCTGCCCGGCACTCCGGTGAGGATGTTGAGGCTCAGCCACAGCAGCACCGCTGCCGCGACCGCTGCCTCGACGGGGCCGAACTCGTCGAGGAAGTTGCGTCGCAGGCTGCGCCGATACATCGCCTGCGTGGCCAGCATCAGGACGACCAGGGGCACCGCGAGCCACACCAGGGCGTGGGCGGAGTAGTCGACGTCGCTTGCGGCCGCCCACGCCAGCGCGATCGCGACCGCGAGCACGGTGGCCGCCACGTCGATGGCCACGGTGAGCACGGTGTGCCACGGGTCGCGGCGCAGGACCTGCGCCATCGACGACGGCGGACGCCGGAAGCCGAGCGGCGCCGCCGACGATCCCGTGCCCGTCGCTGAGGAAATCGTTGGTGCAGCCATTCCGTTTAGTCCGTACTGCCCGTCACAGCTGTCAAATTACCGTGAGTCGACTATTGCAAACAGCAAATTGCTCGGTAGTTCTGGCACTAGGCATTCAAATGCGTGAAGCGTCGGGTCCACGAGAATTCTTCGACGCGGTCAATCGGTGCGAAATACGCGTTCGCGCACGATCGCCGCGAGGTCGTCGAGGATCTGCACGTGGCCCGTGCTCCACTGGCGCGGCTTGTCGTCCCACACGCACAGCGTTCCGACCGCCAGTCCGGTCGGCGACACCAGCGGGATGCCCGCGTAGGCCACCACGGTGCCGTCGAGCACGGCCGGGTGATCGTGCAGCACCGGGTCCGTGCGGGCGTCCTCCACGATCAAGGGCTCGCCGGCGGCGACGGCATAGCGGCACACCGAGTTCGGCAGCGGGGTCTCGCGCACGCCCTCGGGCAGCGCGAGGCCCAGCACGCTCTTGAAGAACTGCCGGTGGTCGTCGACGAGAGAGATGGCCGCCGACCGCACCCCGAGCGCCTCGACCGTCATCGACACGATGCGGTCGTAGGAGGCCTCGGGGTCGGAGTCCAGAAGTCCGGTGTCGCGCAACGCCTTCAGCCGAGCCGGGTCGTCGAGAACCGGATGCAGGCCGGCTTTCGGCGACGGGGAGGTGTCCTGAGAGATCCGGGTGAGCACCTCCCGCAGGGACGTGGAATCCGGGTCGTCTGCGGCCGCCAGGTCGCCGAGCATCCGCGCGGCGACCGCCCGCTGCACGTAGACGTCGACGGTCTCCCCGGCGTGGGCGGCCCGAGCACGCAACGCCGTGTCGAGTTGCTCGTCGAAGCTGATGGCATCGGGCATGCGACAAAGATACGGCCTACGCAGCTCCCACGGGGAGCAGTCGATCGAGCACGTCGGTCAGCGTGACGAGGCCGACGACGGCGTCGCCGGCGGTGATCACCACCAGGTGGCTGCGGCGGGCGCGCATCATCTGCAACGCCTCGTACACCGGAACCGATGCGTCCAGCACGAGCACCGGCCGCATCAGGTCGGACGCGTCCGCCCCCGCGGGAGCCCGCAAGCTGTCGCGGACGTGCACCACGCCGTGAATGGCACTGACGGCGGCAGTCGCATCGTCGGCCACCAGCAGTCGCAGATGGCCCGTGCGGTGTCCCGCCGCCTGGATCTCCTCGGCGGACGCCGTCGGGGACACGGCGCTGGTCCTGGCGTTGGGCCTCGTGATGTCGCCTACCGTCAGCGCCTGTAATTCCAGTGCACTGGTGAGGTTTCCGCGGAAGCGCTCGTCGAGCGTGCCGACGGTGGCCGAGTGCTCGACGAGATGGCGCAACGCATCGGGGTCCTGGGCCGCATGGACTTCGTCGACGGCTTGCACGCCCACCTTGCCGAGCAGCCAGTTGGCCAACCGATTGAGGCGCACGATGAGCGGACGGGCCACCCACATGAACGCGCGCATAGGCAGTGCCAGCATGGTGGCCGACCGCTCCGGGTGGGCGATGGCCCACGACTTGGGCGCCATCTCGCCCACGACCAGGTGCAGGAACGTCACGATCACCAGGGCCAGGACGAAACCGACGACGTCGGCCGCCCACGGCGGCAGCCCCCACTGCGTGAACACCGGCGTGAGCCAATGGTGCACAGCGGGTTTCGTGATGGCGCCCAACGCCAGCGTGCACACCGTGATGCCGAGCTGAGATCCGGCCAGCAGCACCGACAGTTCCGACGCGCTGCGCAGCGCCGCGCGCGCCGATCGGCTCTGGGGCGCGGCGTCGGTGAGGCGGTGCCTGCGCGCGGCGATGAGCGCGAACTCGACGGCCACGAAGAACGCACTCGCCGCGATGAGCGCGATCGTGATCGCCAAGACGAGCCACGGATCGGTCATCGTCGGGCCTCCTCACCGCTGGCCGGGTCGAGCGTCACCAACGCGACCGCGAGCTCGGCGGGCACATGCCGGTCGACGGCGCGCACCTCGGCCCGCAGCACGCGCTGCGGCGGCGGTTCCTCGGCCAGCAGGTCGGTGGCGGTCGCCGAGAGCGCGACGTCGACGACGTCGCCGACGGCGGGCAGGCCGCCACCGGCGGCGATCACCAGACCGGCCAGCGTCTCGTAGTCACCCGCGGGCAGGTCCACGTCCAGCGCGCGCTCCACCTCGTCGATGGGGGTGTCGCCGGGGATCACCCAGCGGCCGCCCTCCTGTTCGACGAGTTCCCCCTCGTCGCCCCGGTCGTGTTCGTCGGCGATCTCGCCCACCAGTTCCTCGGCCATGTCCTCGATGGTCACCATGCCCGCCAGGTCGCCGTATTCGTCGATCACCAGCGCCATCTCCTCGTCGGCGGCACTGAGTTCGGCGACGACGCCGAGCAGCGGCAAGGTCTCCGGGACGATGACGGCCGGTCGGGCGAGATCGCCCGCGGTACCACCGACGGATCCCCCGGGGCTGGGGGCCAGCAGATCCTGCAGGTGCACGATGCCCAGCAGTTCCCCGGAGTGGCGGTCGACGACCGGATAGCGGGTGTGTCCCGTCGCCATGGCGGCCAACACCTCGCCTGCCGGCTGGTCGGAGTTCACGACGTCGACGCGGCCGCGGGGGATCATCGCGTGCTCGGCGGTGCGGGTGGGGAAGTCCAGGATGCGGTCGAGCAGCACCGACAGGTCCCGCGGCAGCTCGCCGGCATCGCGGGACTCGGCCACGATGTGCTCGAGGTCGCGGGCCGTCGCCGAATGCTCGACGTCGTGCACGGGCTCGATGCGCAGCGCCCGCAGCAGCAGGTTCGACGACGCGTCGAAGAGCTTGATCAGCCAGCCGAAGACCGCCAGATACGCCGTGGTGGACCAGGCCAACCGCCGTGCGACCGGCTCCGGCCTGGCGATCGCCAGGTTCTTGGGGAACAGTTCGCCGAGCACCATCTGCACCACGGTCGACAGCAGGATCGCGATGACGCCGCCCACGGCCATGCCGACGGCGGCGGGGACGCCCCCCAGGCCCAGTGCGTCGGCGATGCCGCGGCCGATCAGAGGTTCGGCGACGTACCCGACGAGCAGGCCGGTGACGGTGATGCCGAGCTGCGCACCCGAGAGCATGAACGACGTGCGGCGGGTGACGGCGAGCGCGCGCGTTGCCGCCGGGTCACCGGCCTCGGCGGCCGCGCGCAACCTCGAGCGGTCGACGGCCATGAAGGCGAATTCCTGGGCCACGAAATATGCGGTGAACGCGGTGATCGCGACGACGATGACGATGCCGAGCAGGATGCTTCCGGCGATCAGCACGGCCAACTCCGGGCCATGCAGGGTGTAGCGGGCGAGTCGGGTCTTCGAGGTTTGCGCTTGGCGCGTCGCATTCTTTCTCTCGGGTCGTCGGGTCCGCGAAAACGGGGCTGCTGCGGCGAGGCCACACGCGGTGGCCTCGCTGTCTAGACGTGCGAGGACGCCGAAAAGTTCCCCGGTGGGCCACGACGGACGAACGTCCCGTCACGGGGGCGCACACGGGCGAAGGCCCCGGCCGCGCGCGCGGCCGGGGCCTCCCGGGGTGATCGGCGACGGGCTCAGACGCCGACCACCTCCCGTGCGATGTCGGCGACGCGCACCTGGGCCGCCGAGACGACGCCCTGCCGGTTCTTGTGCTGCTCTTCGTAGGCGATGATCACGCGCAGGTCGGCGGGGGTGGTGAGTTTCTTGATGGCGGCCACCGCGTCACCGACGTTCAGGTCGTCGTAGTCGGCGATCGGCAACTCATCGGATCCCACGACGCCCGATGCCGCACGCAACGAGTGCAGCACGTCGGCGGCGTCCTCGGCGCCGGCGTCGCGGGTCACGCGTTCGGCGGTCTCCAGTGCGGCGTCACGCGAGGCGGCCAGTGCCCTGGCGGCGACGTCGCGGGCGGCGGCGCTGCGATCGGCCAGATCCTCCAGCGCCGGCGGGGTGCGGCGCAGCGCGTTGAGCGCCCGATCGAGGCCTCGCGTCGACCACGTGATCGGCAGGTTGACAGCCTTCACGGCGATGCCGGCGGCCGCCTGCATCGGGGTGCGGCGCAGCGCTGCGGGCCCGCCGAGCGCGTCCTCGGCCAGCACCGTCGTCAGCCAGTCCACGGTCGCGGAGTGGGCGGTGATGAGCTTGCCCGCCAGCTCTTCGACGTCGGCGTTCTGCACGCCGACGGCCAGCGCCTTCAGGTAGCGGGCACGGTCCAGCAGTTGGTGCTCCAGCACCAGGTCGCCCAGCAGCGCCTCGTCGAACGGCTGCGCCTGTTCACCGAAGGACTTGACCAGGGCGGTGGCGCGGCCCAGCAGCGGAGCGATGACGTCTGGGTAACCGCCGAGGTCGCGGATCGCGGCCTCGATCTCCAACGCGCGCTCGCGGCCGTGTTCGGCGTTCTGCTCGAGTTCGCGTCGCACGGCGTCGGTGCGCGCCTGCAGCACGCGGGTCTCGGCGACCTGTACCTCGGCGTGCGTGAGGTCGAGCAGCACGCGCAGCTGCGCCAGCAGGGTGGCCTCGCGGATGGTGTCCTTCACGGGCATGGAAAATCCTCCCGGATCCATTGGGTTCGGTGGGCGCCGTATCACGCCCTTGGTCTTCGGCTACCCGAGGCCAGGGGGGTGATAACCGATACGGCACTGTTGCCTGGGTCACGTTCGCCGTTTGCCGTGGCAGGCGAGCGGCGGCTGATTTGCCGCCGTCGGGTAACGTGCTGACCTCGCAACCGACACGAGGAGTCGCCACATGGCGTTGAGCACCATCGCGCTCGAACTCGTCCCCTCGAACGTCGAACGTGGTCCGCAGTACCCGGTCGAGGAGGCGCGCAAGGTCATGGACCTGGCCGCGGCGTCGGGCCTGGCCGGGCGGATCGGTCACGTGATGATTCCCGGCATGATCGAAGAGGACGGCGACCGTCCCATCGAGATGAAGCCCAAGCTCGACGTCCTGGAGTACTGGTCGCTGCTGTCGCCGGAGTTGCCCGGAGTCCGTGGCCTGTGCACCCAGGTGACCTCGTTCCTCGACGACGCCGCCCTGCGGGTGCGGCTCGGGGAGCTGAACTCGGCCGGTTTCGACGGCATCGCGTTCGTCGGCGTGCCCCGCACCATGAGCGACGGCGAAGGCGCGGGAGTGGCGCCCACCGACGCCCTGTCGATCTACGCCGACGTGGTGCCCAACCGCGGCGCGATCCTCATCCCGACCCGGGACGGCGAGCAGGGGCGCTTCGCGTTCAAGTGCCGCCAGGGTGCGACCTACGGCATGACCCAGTTGCTGTACTCCGATGCCATCGTCGGCTTTCTGCGACGATTCGCCGCCGAGAACGACTTCCGCCCGGAGGTCCTGCTGTCGTTCGGCTTCGTGCCGAAGATGGAGTCCGACGTCGGCTTGATCAACTGGCTCATCCAGGACCCGGGCAATCCCGCGGTCGCCGCCGAACAGGAGTTCGTCAAACGACTGGCTCCGATGGACCCCGCGGCGAAGCGGGCTGCGATGCTCGACCTGTACCAGCGCGTCATCGACGGTGTCGCCGACCTCGGCTTCCCGTTGAGCATCCACTTCGAGGCCACCTACGGCGTCTCCCGGCCGGCCTTCGACACGTTCGCCGAGATGCTCGCCTACTGGTCACCTGCCGCCGGTCGACCCCACGGGTCGGCCACGTCGGCCTGATCGTGCCCCCATCCGCGCCCGACGCCACGAGACCCATGCCCTCGAGAGCCAAGAGCGACAACGCGACGCGCACCCAGTTGCTCGACGCGACCATGCACGTCATGGTCGAGGAGGGGTACGCCGCGGCGACGTCGCGTCGGGTCGCCGCGCGCGCCGGCGTCAAACCCGCGCTGGTGCACTACTACTTCCCGTCCATGGACGACCTGTACCTCGCGGTGTTCCGCCGGGGCGCGCAGGCCAGCCTGGATCGACAGCGCGAGGCCCTCGGCAGCGACCGGCCGCTGCGCGCCATGTGGGACGCCGCCCGCGACATCCGCGGCAACCGCCTGCTGCTGGAGTTCATGGCGTTGGCCAACCACCGCAAGGACATTCGGGCGGAGATCTCGGCGTGGTCGCAGCGGTGGCGCGCCGAGCAGATCGACGTGCTGACCACCGTGCTGCGGGAACGCGGCGTCGACACCGGCGAACTCGACGCGGCCGCCGTCGCGGTGCTGATGGCGTGCACCGGCAGGATGCTGGTGTTGGAGGGCGCCCTGGGCATCGACACCGGTCACTCCGCGGCGCACGAACTGATCGAGCGCTTTCTGGATCGCTACGAGATGTCGGCTGCCGCCGACGCGTGACCTAGGCGGCGGCCTTCGACTCCGTCGAATCGCCGGTTCCCGCATCGGTCCCGCCGGCATCGGGCTTCGGGAGGGGCTTGGTGACGGGCTTGCTGACGGGCTTGGTGACGGGCTTCGGATCGATCTTCGTGGCGGTGGTCTCGGGGGTCTCTGGTGTCTTCAGGGCCTCGGGTGTCTTCGGGGCCTCGGGTGTCGTGGCGCCGCTCGGGTCGGTCGTGGCGGTGGACTCACCGGCGCCTGCGGTCGCGCCCACGGGGGTCTGACCCGGCACCGTCTTGTTGCCCGTGGCCACCAGCGTCGGCTTGAGTCCGCTGCGACGCGCCGGCGTCGGATCGGGTGAATCCTGCTGCGGCGCAGCCTCTTGCGATTCCGGGGTGGTTGCGGGGGCTCCGGCGGTTGCGGCGGTTCCGGAAGTTTCGGCGGTCTCGGGGGTGGCCGCGGCTGGATTCGCGGTCGCTTGCTGCGGCGCTCGTGACACCGCTTCCGGTGCCGCCGTCGACGCCGGCGCGGGGCGCGCGACACTGGGCGCCTGGCCGCCGGCGAGGAAGTTGGCCAGCCCCTGGTTCAGCGCAGCGGGGATCCCCCGGATGGCCTCCAGGAACTTCTCTGGCGGAGTGAACAGCGAGAACCGGGTGGGCGTACCGACGCTCGCGTAGGTGCGATCGGTGTAGGCCATGTCCACGGCGAGCCGCAGCAGCGGTTCCACCGCGCCCAGCAGCGGTTCGACCAACGGCGACAGGCGCACGGCGGCGGCCAACGCGCGCAGGGGCTCCAGCAGCGGGAGGTGCGCGTTGCGGTAGAGGACGTAGGTGTCGGTACCGCCGGCTCCCGTCGGCACCTGCTGCTGCACGTGCGGGGTGGTGGTGGGGTCGATCGCGTCGTACGTGGGGCTGGGGTGCGCGTACTGCAGCGCCAGCGCCGAATTCAGCAGTGCCACCGGGTTGAAGTAGGCGGGGAAGTCGCCGAAGGGGTCGTACTCCAACGTGTGGTAGACGGTGTCGTACCGCGTGGGCACGCTGGGGCCCATCGGGTCGATGACGAAGGGCACGAACAGCCCGGGGAAGCGCGAGTAGAGGCCCCCGTTGGGCGCGAACGGCGAACCGAGCATGACGAACGTCAGCTGCGACGGGTCCGGGGCATCGTCGACGCCGGTGCCGACGGCGCGGCCCTGCAGCCGCTCGCGCGCCCGCTCGGCCACCAGCGATCCCGCGGAATAGCCCACGACGATCAGGTGCGGGTCGCCCGCCGCCGCCGCGATCAGCGACAGCATGACGGGAACGCCGGCGTCGCGGCTACTGGCCAGCGCGATGGTGGCGGGGTAGTTCACCGGTGCGTAGCGATATCCGGACGGGATGAGCGTGCCGGACAGCTTGCTGGGCAGGGCGAGGCCCGCGGAGTCGTCGCGGCCGCCCGCGCCGATCACGGTGTTGGCGAGCGTGACGCCGGCGTCGACGGGGGCCACCGGCTGGCCGAACGCCAGCGCGCTCGAGACCCCGACGGCGGCGACGAGGCTCAGGGCCCGGATACGGGCGGCCGTGCGAATCCCCCTCATGTCTGCCACGTGGTCTCCCCGGGTGTGCTGCGCGACGCCGCGCGGCAGTGACCCTACTCCACCGAACTCGTGCCAGCGGAGCTATCGGGGTATTGCTGCGACGGCGTCGCGCGGTTAGCCGCCCGGGCGATCGGGTTGCGGGAGCACACCCCGCGGCAGTCGTCCTCCCCGCCGCCTCCTGCGGTGCCGGCCCTAGGGGCAGGTGACGTCGATCTCGAACGGCTTGGTGACCGGTGACATCGGATTTGCCATGTCGATGCCCGTGGCGTTGCCGGTGATCTTGTAGTTCTTGCCGACGACGGTTGCCGTCGCGTCGCCCGCGCCCGGGCCCACGGCCAACGTGACGCCGTCGACGTTGCCGAGTCCCACCGACGTCACCTTGGAGCCGTCCTCGCTGACCATCGCGGCGACGCCGGTGGCGGCCTCCCCGATCGCGATGTTGACGTTGCCGCCCATGGTCGCGCAGACGACCTGGCCGTTGATCTCCCGCGGCTTGCCGTCGATGGTGACGGTGGTGGCCCCGGGTGCGGCCGTCGCGGTGCCCGACGCCGACGTGGTCGACGAGGCGGCCGCAGACGACGACGAGGAGGACGACGAGGAGGACGAGGCCGAACTCTCCGAACTCGACTTCTGACCCGACGAGCATCCCGACAGGCCGGCGATGATGAGGGCCGCACCACTGGCGGTGACCAGCAAGCCACGCAACACGTTCATCTCCTTCGTTGAGGTCCGCCCGTCAAGATCAACGGGTCGGTTCGTACTATGACGCGCCCACGCCGCGCCGTGGCGGCTTTGCGCCAAATGGTGCGCGGACGCCGCGCGGCCGGAGGGCACGGATGCGGGGTGTGAGAATGTAGCCCGGTGAGCGCTCCGGTCCGTCCGCACTTCGAGATCGCGGCGCAGCTGCCCGATCGCGCCGGCAGGGCCGGCGTCATCCACACTCCGCACGGTGACATCCAGACCCCGGCGTTCATCGCCGTCGGGACGGCGGCCACGGTGAAGGCCGTCCTGCCGGAGACCATGGCCCACCTTGGCGCGCAAGCGATCCTGGCCAACGCCTATCACCTCTACCTGCAGCCCGGCCCGGACGTCGTCGACGAGGCGGGCGGACTGGGCGCTTTCATGAACTGGCCGGGCCCCACCTTCACCGACAGTGGCGGGTTCCAGGTGATGTCGCTGGGCGTCGGGTTCAAGAAGGTCCTGGCCATGGACACCTCCCGGCTGCAGGCCGACGACGTGATCGCGGCGGGCAAGGAACGCCTCGCCCACGTCGACGACGACGGGGTGACGTTCCGCTCGCACCTGGACGGTTCGACGCACCGATTCACCCCGGAGGTGTCGATCGGCATCCAGCATCAGCTGGGCGCCGACATCATCTTCGCGTTCGACGAACTGACCACGTTGGTCAATACCCGCGCCTACCAAGAGAGTTCGGTGCAGCGCACCCAGGAGTGGGCGGCGCGGTGCTGGAGCGAGCACCTGCGGCTGACGCAGGAGCGGGCCGACAAGCCGTACCAGGCGCTCTACGGCGTGGTGCAGGGTGCGCAGTACGAGGACTTGCGCCGGACGGCCGCGCGCGGCCTCGTCGAGGTGGGTTTCGACGGGTTCGGCATCGGCGGCGCGCTGGAGAAGCAGAACCTCGCGACCATCGTCGGGTGGGTCACCGACGAGTTGCCCGACGACAAACCGCGCCACCTGTTGGGCATCAGCGAGCCCGACGACCTGTTCGCCGCGGTCGCCGCGGGTGCGGACACCTTCGACTGCGTGTCGCCATCGCGGGTGGCGCGCAACGCGTCGATCTACAGCGCCACCGGCCGCTACAACATCACCGGAGCCAGGTACAAGCGGGACTTCTCGCCGCTGGACCCCGAATGCGACTGCTACACCTGCGCGCATTACACCAGGGCCTACGTCCGGCACCTGTTCAAGGCCAAGGAGATGCTGGCCTCGACGCTGGCCACGATCCACAACGAACGCTTCATCGTGCGCCTGGTCGACCAGATTCGCGCGGCGATCATCGCGGGCGAGTTCGACGAACTCGCCGACCACGTGCTGGGCCGGTACTACCGCTCCTAGCTGCGGATGTGTTGCACGCGTGCACAATAAGTGCATGACCGCGACCGCCGATCCGCAGGTACTGCTGGCCGAACTGCTCGATCCCACGAACCGGGCCGACCCGTACCCGATCTACGCGCGGATCCGCGACGCCGGGCCACTGGTGCTGCCGGAATCACACCTGGTGGTGCTGTCCACCTTCGACGCCTGCGACGACGTGCTCCGCCACCCCGACGCGGCCAGCGACGGCATGAAGTCGACCCTGGTCCGGCAGCGCATCGCCGCCGGCGAGGTGGTCCGCCCCTTCGGGCCGCCGAGCTTCCTGTTCCTCGATCCGCCCGACCACACGCGCCTGCGCAAGCTGGTCAGCAAGGCGTTCGTCCCACGGGTGGTCAAGGCGCTGGAACCGGAGATCACCGCGCTGGTGGACGGCCTGCTCGACGACATCGGCGGCGAGCGCTTCGACGTCATCGCCGATCTGGCCTACCCCCTGCCGGTCGCGGTGATCTGCCGATTGCTCGGCGTCCCGCTGGAGGACGAGCCGCAATTCAGCCAGGCGTCGGCCATCCTCGCCCAAGCACTCGACCCGTTCGTGACCGTCACGGGGCAAACTCCCGACAACGTCGACGAGCGCCTGGCCGCAGCACGCTGGCTGCGGGACTACCTGCACGGGCTCGTCGACGAGCGTCGCCGCGCGCCACGCGAGGACCTCATCTCGGCCATGATCGCCGCCGAGGAGGCCGGGGACTCGCTCACCGAGGACGAGATCGTCTCCACCTGCGACCTGTTGCTCATCGCCGGCCACGAGACCACCGTGAACCTCATCGCGAACGCGGTGCTGGCACTGCTGCGCGACCCCGCCCGGTGGCAGTCCGTGGCGGGCAATCCGGCCCTGGTGCCCGCCGTGGTGGAGGAGACGCTGCGCTACGACCCGCCGGTGCAGCTCAACTCCCGAATCGCGGCCGCCGACATGACGATTGGCGACGTCACGGTGCCCGCAGGGGACACCATGCTGTTGCTGCTGGCCGCCGCCAACCGCGATCCCGCCGCGCACGACCGCCCAGACGTGTTCGACCCGTCCCGGGGGGCCATCCGCCACTTGGGTTTCGGCAAAGGCCCCCACTTCTGCCTCGGGGCGCCGCTGGCCCGGCTCGAGGCCACGGTGGCGCTGACGGCGCTGCTGGCGCGCTTCCCGGCCGCTCGGCTCGACGGCGACCCGGTCTACAAGCCCAACCTGACGCTGCGGGGGATGTCGACGCTGCCGGTGGCGCCGTGAGTTCGGCTCCGGTGCGGCCGCCGCGACACTAGGGTTGGCGGCATGCGGATTCTCCTGGTGGGTGCCGGCGGCGTCGGCGCGGCCTTCTGTGCGATCGCCGCGCGGCGCGACTTCTTCGAGGCAATCGTGGTGTGCGACTACGACGGTGACCGGGCCGCCCGGGCCGCCGAGGCCGTGGCGGATCCCCGCTTCAGCTCGGCCCGGGTGGATGCCACCTCTGCCGACGCGGTCGCCGAGTTGGTGCGCAGCCACCGCATCACGCACGTGATGAACGCCGTCGACCCCCGCTTCGTCATGCCGATCTTCTCCGGCGCCCTCGCCGGCGGTGCCGACTACCTCGACATGGCGATGAGCCTGTCGGAGCGTCATCCCGACAAGCCGTACGAACTCGTCGGGGTCAAGCTCGGCGACGAGCAGTTCGCGATGGCGCAGCAGTGGCAGGACGCCGGCAGGCTGGCGCTGGTCGGCATCGGCGTCGAGCCGGGACTGTCCGACGTGTTCGCCCGCTACGCCGCCGACGAACTGTTCTCCGAGATCGACGAACTGGGCACCCGCGACGGCGCGAACCTGACCGTGGAGGGTTACGACTTCGCGCCGTCGTTCTCCATCTGGACCACCATCGAGGAGTGCCTCAACCCGCCGGTCATCTGGGAGGCCGACCGCGGTTGGTTCGTCACCGAGCCGTTCAGCGAGCCCGAGATCTTCGACTTCCCCGAGGGCATCGGCCCCGTCGAGTGCGTCAACGTCGAGCACGAAGAGGTGCTGCTGATGCCGCGCTGGGTGCGGTGCAAGCGGGCGACGTTCAAGTACGGGCTGGGCACCGAGTTCATCGACGTGCTCAAGGCGCTGCACAAGGTCGGCCTGGACGGCACGGCACCCGTGCGGGTGCCCGGGGCCGACGGGCCCGTCGAGGTGAGTCCGCGCGACGTGGTCGCCGCGTGCCTGCCCAACCCGGCGACCCTGGGGCCGGCGATGAAGGGCAAGACGTGCGCGGGACTGTGGGTCACCGGCACCGGCAAGGACGGCGCGCCGCGCTCGACGTACCTGTACCACGTCGTCGACAACGAATGGTCCATGGCCGAATACGGACACCAGTGCGTGGTGTGGCAGACCGCGGTCAACCCCGTCGTCGCCCTGGAACTGCTGGCCACCGGAGCGTGGCGCGGCACCGGGGTGCTGGGGCCCGAAGCGCTTGCCCCGCAGCCCTTCCTGGACCTGCTGACGCAGTACGGCAGCCCCTGGGGGCAACGCGAACTGACGCCCTGACCCCTGACGGGCTAGAGGGGATTGAGGATGCGCTGCAGGAACTGGCGGGTGCGCTCCTCGGTGGGGTTGCCGAGCACCTCGTCGGGCGGACCCTGCTCGAGGATGACCCCCTGATCGGTGAACAACACCTGGTGGGAAACCTGCCGGGCGAACTGGATCTCGTGGGTGACGATCACCATGGTCCACCCTTCGTCGGCCAGATCCTTGATGACCGCGAGTACCTCGCCGACCAGTTCCGGGTCCAGCGCCGACGTCGGCTCGTCGAACAACACCAGCTTGGGCGCCAACGCCAGCGCCCGTGCGATGCCGACGCGCTGCTGCTGCCCGCCCGACAGCTGGAACGGGTACTGGTCCCGCTTGGCGGCCAGACCCACCTGCTCCAAGAGCGCCATCGCGTCGGCGATGGCCTGCTCCTTCGGGCGCTTCTGCACCACCACCGGTCCCTCGATGACGTTCTCCAGCACGGTCTTGTGGGGGAAGAGGTTGTGCTCCTGGAAGACGAACCCGCTGCGCGACTGGAACCGGCGGATCTCCGCCTTCGGTGTCGGGGTGGCGAAGTCGATCTCCACGTCGTCGACGCGGATCACGCCGGCGTCGGCCCGGTCGAGGGCGTTGAGGGTGCGCAGCAGCGTGGTCTTGCCCGAACCCGACGGCCCGATGATGGCGGTCGCGGTGCCGGCGGCCACGGTGAACGAGACGCCCTTGAGCACCTCGTTGTCCCCGAAGGCCTTTCGCACCCCGTCGGCGACGACGAGGTACTCACTCGGTTCGGTCATCTCGCCACGTACCTTTCCAGCCGGTGTTCCACGCGGGCCTGCCCGAACGACAGCACGAGGCAGATCACCCAGTAGTAGATCGCAGCCGTGCCGTACAGCGCGAAGAACTCGAACGTCGGCGCCGCCACGATCTGCGCCTGCCGCAGCAACTCGGTCACCAGGATGGTCGACGCCAGCGATGTGTCCTTGACCAACGAGATCAACGTATTCGACAGCGGCGGAACGGCCACGCGGGTGGCCTGCGGCAGGATGATGCGGCGCAGCGCACCGGCGCGGTTCAAACCGATGGTCTCGGCGGCCTCCCACTGACCCTTCGGCACGCTCAGGATCGCCGAGCGGATGATCTCGGCCGCGTACCCGCCGACGTTGAGGCTGAACGCGATCACCGCCGCCGGGAACGGGTCGATCTTCACGCCGAACTCCGGCAACGCGAAGAACACGATGAACAACTGCACCAGCAGCGGCGTCCCCCGGATGAGCGACACGTAGAACCGGGCGACGTTGCTCACCACCACGTTCGACGACAGCCGGGCCAGCGCGACCGCCAGTGCGATCACCAAGCCCACGGCGAAGCTGATCACCGTCAGCGGGATGGTCATGGTGAGCGCGGCCTTGACCAGTGGCCACAGGTTGTCCAGGACCAACTGCCACGCCGACCGCACCTGCGGTGCCTGCTCTTGCCCGCCGGCCTGTCCCGGCGCCTGGCCCTGGGCCGTCCCGGTGGCATCCGCCTTGAGGTAGCGCTGCGAGATGTCGGCGAGCGTCCCGTCGGCCCGCAGGTCGTCGAGTGCGCGGTTCAGCTCGGGCAGGTAGCCGCTGTCCTTGCGGGCGGCGAAGCCCTGCTCGCTCTTCTCGCCGACCTGCCCGGCTATCGTGACGCTGGTGTCGCCGGTCTCGGCGAGGTAGGCGTAGACGGCGATGCTGTCGTTGACCACCGCATCGACGCGACCCTGGGTGAGCAGCGTGATGGCCTGGGTGAAGCCCTCGACGGCCTCGACCTCGGCGCCCGCCTTGCGCGCGATCTCCGACCAGTTGCTGGTCGCGCTCTCGGCGGCCGTCTTGCCCCGCAGGTCTTCCAGTGTCGTGATGGAGTCGTCACCCGCGCGGGTGACGATCACCCCTTCGCCCACCGAATAGGGCTGGGAGAGATCGTATTTGGCCTGTCGCTCCGGGGTGATGGTGACCTCGTTGGCGACGACGTCGAAGCGGTTGGCCTCCAGCGCGGCGAAGATGGAATCCCACGGCGTCTCGACGAACTCGACGCGCACGCCCAACTTCTCGCCGACCGCCTTGGCCACGTCGACGTCATATCCGACGAGCTGACCCGTCGCGGGATCGTGGTAGCTGAACGGGGCGTACACCCCCTCGGTGCCGACCCGCAGCACGCCGGCCGAGGTGATGGGATCCGCCGTGGTGGCCGGGGAGCCGCACCCGGTGAGGACGACGAGCAGGACCGCCAGCACGGCGAGCAGCGTTCTTCGCAGGGAGCGCATCGGCGGACGCTAGCAAGCGATCGGCGTCGGGAACAGGGTTGGGCTCATGCGGGGCGGTATACCCACGGATCGCGCGGCAACGTGGCCGGGTCGAATTCGGCCAGCATGTCCTCGACCGTGCGCGCGCGGTAACCCAGCGAGGTGGCGATCAGTTCCAGCGCGCCGGGCACCCCGATCTCGGCCAGCGTCACCGCGCCGTCACGCTTGGCCAGCCGCTTGCCCTGGGCATTGCGCACCAGCGGCACGTGGGCGTACGTCGGCGGCACGTGCCCCAGCAGCGTCGCGAGATACGCCTGACGGGGCGCCGACGCCAGCAGGTCGTCGCCGCGCACCACCTGATCGACTCCCGAGGCCGCGTCGTCGACCACCACGGCCAGGTTGTAGGCGGGGATGCCGTCGAAGCGGCGCAGCACGAAGTCGTCCACCACGCCGGTGTACGACCCGTGCAGTACGTCGGTCGCCGTGAACTCGGTCGCTTCGGCCCGCAGCCGCAGCGCAGGCGGGCGCCCCGTCTCCGCGGTGCGCCGGGCGTGCTCGCGCGTGCTCAGGTCGCGGCACGTGCCCGGGTAGGCGCCCTCGGGGGCGTGCGGTGCGCGCGGCGCGGCCAGGATGTCCTTTCTGCTGCAATGACATTCGAAGGTGAGGCCGCGGGCGGTCAGATCGTCGACCACGACGCGGTAGCGGTCTTCGTGGGCGGTCTGGTACTCGGGGGCGGCGTCGGCCGTCACCCCGATGGCCGCGAGGTCGGCGATCTGGCGGGCCGCCACGTCGGGGAACGTGCGGTCGTCGAGGTCCTCGACGCGGATCAGGAAGCGCCGTCGGGTCGAGCGGGCGAACAGCCACGCCAGCACCGCCGTGCGCAGGTTGCCGACGTGCAGATCGGCCGACGGGCTCGGGGCGAACCGGCCCGCTGCCGACGTCGTCGTCACCGTGGCTCCATCCCGTGCGAAGGACTCGAGGGAACCGCGCCGTCGCGGTCTGCCGAGAACTTTAGGCGCGTCACCCGCGCGCACACCCGCGAGGCTGCGCACGCGTCGTCGATCAGCTATCGTGGTGGCGCGCAAAGAGGCTGACGATGGCGAGGTGGTACGGGCCGGGAGCCTCCGGCGTGGACACGCCAGCAAAGCGCCCCAGCAAATCGACCGACACCACGTGGCCTCAGGCCCCGCGACACGACCACCCGCACGCCCCGCCCCCTTCGGCACGGTGCGCGAACAGGCACGGAGGATGCATGAACCCAGAACCGGTTCCGACGGTTCGCCGGGTGAAGGCCCGCATCATCGGGCTCGACGGCGTCCGCGGCATCCTCTGCCTGTCGATCGCCATCACCCACGTCACCGGCCACTTCTCTCCGCACACCGCGCAGACGTGGAAGACGGGGATGCTCGGCTTCTCGCTGGTGTACTTCTTCGTCCTCAGCGGCTTCCTGCTGTTCCTGCCCTACGTGCGCAACCTCACCGAGGACCGTGCCAGCGCGCTGATGCCGAGCACCCGCGACTACGCGCTGCACCGCATCGCGCGCATCATGCCGTGCTACCTGGTGATCTTCCTGATCGTGAACTACGCGCTGCAGGTCTCCTACGTCGAGAACCCGGCCCTGCAGCCCCTCGGCACCGACGACGGCACCGGGATGATCACCGAGCCGTGGAAGCTGCTGGCCAACCTCACGCTGCTGCAGTCCTACTTCCCGCAGTTCATCCAGACCGGCATCAACCCGTCCTGGTCGCTGACGCTGGAGTACGCCTTCTACGCCTCCCTGCCCCTGTTGGGCATGGCGCTGTTCGCCCTGCGCAAGCGCATCAGCATGAACCCGCTGCTGATCGCGGCGCTGGCGCCGCTGGTGCTGCTGATCGTCGGCCTGGTGGGCCGCGCGTTCATCCCGCTGGTCTTCGCGCACGCGGGCACCACCGACTACATGCTGCTGAACTGGGGCCCCAACTGGGCGGCCGTGTTCACCAAGAGCTTCCTCACCAACGCCGACAACTTCGCTCTCGGCATGCTCGCGGCCGTGGTGTTCGTCGCCATCGAGCGCGGTGAGGTGGCCGAGCGCGTCAGCAAGCGCATCCGCCTGGTGTCGGCGCTGGCCATCCTGCCCATGCTGGTGTTCTCCGCGCTGCTGCTGGTGGTCGCCAACGAATTCACCACCGCAGGCGTCGCGGTGGTCGCCGCGCTGATGATCCTGGTCATCGTCACGCCACTCGCGCGCGGCGAGAAGACCCGGCTGGCCCGCTGGCTCGACGTCAAGCCCATCCGCTACGTCGGCGAGATCTCGCTGTCGGCCTACCTGTGGCACTTCCCGATGATCCTGGTGCTCGGCCGTCTGGGCGTCATGGCGGGCGACGACGCGTGGGGCATGTGGCGCAACGTCGTGGTGCTGCTGGTCGTCACGATCGCCGTGGCATCGGTGACCTACTACGGCATCGAGAAGCCGGTGATGAAGTGGGTGCGCAACTGGCGCAAGCGCAAGGTGGCGGTGCCGGCCGACCCGGAACTCGCCAGCACGCCCCGCCCGAACTGACTAACCCAGCCAGTTGTCGTAACCACCCTCGGGGCCCAGCATCCGCTCCAACCGGGACCGGTTGATGCGCGCCAGCTCGTTGCGCACCACCTTGCGTTCGGTGTCCCGGTCGTGGTGCAGCCGGTCGGTCATCGCGGTGCGCACGTCGCCGGCGCACGCGCCGTCGCAGAACATCACGAAGCGGAACCCGAAGTGTGCCTCGTAGGTCCGCGCCGACTCGGCCAGCTCGGCCAGGAGCGCGGCGTCGTCGTCCCACACCGCGCACTGCTCGGCGCGCGACCGTGCGCTGCGGGGCCGACTGCCCAGCTGCGGGCAGGCCTCCAGGATGTGGTCGATCGCGGGCTCGGGAAGCGCGAACAGCAGCGCGTCGGCGCGGCGGAACAGCGCGTCGTGGCTCGCGTACGGGCGCACCCGCGCGAGGTCACCGGCCAGCGTCACGCTGTTGCAGCACTCGTACAGCGCGTGCACGGCCTTGCGTTGCGGCCAGGCGTTGAACGCATCCAGGCCGACCCCCTGATGCATGAACACGCACTCATGATCGAAGGCGGATGGGGCGCAGGCGTTACCGCGTGTTACGGCGCTGCAAAATCTGCGACGGGGGACCGATCGCCCGGCCAGGACCGGCCGGGCCCCGGTGCGCTAGTGGCCCTGTGCCTTGAACCGCTCGATGGAGCGCTGCACCTCGGCCTCGGCCTCGGCGCGGCCCACCCACGACGAGCCCTTGACGTACTTGCCGGGCTCGAGGTCCTTGTAGTGCACGAAGAAGTGCTCGATGGCCTTCAGCTCGAACTCGTCGATGTCGCCGAGGTCCTGCACGTGCTCCCAGCGGGGATCGCCCGCGGGGACGCACAGCACCTTGTCGTCGCCGCCCTTCTCGTCGGTCATCTGGAACATGGCCACCGGGCGCGCGTCGAGTGCGGCACCGGGGAACAGCGACTCGGGCAGCAGCACCAGCGCGTCCAGCGGGTCACCGTCCTCGCCGAGGGTGTCCTCGATGAAGCCGTAGTCGGTGGGATACCCGAACGACGTGTAGAGGTAGCGGTCCAGCTTGACCTTGCCGGTCTCGTGGTCCACCTCGTACTTCATGCGTGAACCCTTGGGGATCTCGACTACGACCTCGAACTCCACGCTCGCGGCTCCTTCGACTCTCGTGACGACGACGGGTCAACCTTAGACGAGCGATACGCTGGTATCTCAGGGCTCCGACCGGCACCTGCGAGGCGGCCCCCGAGATCAGGAGTTCCATGCGGCCGACCAGGTGGCGTCGATCCACCCACGTGCTCGTCGGCGTCGCCGTTCTGGTGCTCGTCGCCGCCGTGGTCGCCGTCGCCGCCGTGTTCGCCACCGGACGGCCGGCGCAATCCGCCGCCCAGAACGTCCCACCCCGACCCGACGCCGCCGCGGCGCGGCCCACCGTCTACCCCATCGGGGACGCCGCCCCCGAACCCTCGCCCACGCTGCTGGCCGCCACGCTCGACCCGTTCGTCGCCAACCCCGACCTCGGGACGTTCACGGGCCGCGTCACCGACGCCGTCACCGGCGCCGAGCTGTGGACCCAAGGCGCCTACACGCCCATGCAGCCCGCCTCCACCAACAAGGTGACCACGGCCGCGGCCGCCCTGCTGGCGCTGGACCGGCAGGCGACGCTGACGACGACGGTGCTCGTCGACCCCGCCCAACCCGGTGTCGTGATATTGCGTGGCGGCGGTGATCCCACGCTGTCGGCTGCGGGACCGACGACCGCCACCTGGTATCGCGGCGCCGCGCGCATCGGCGACCTGGCCGAGCAGGTGCGCAAGGCGGGGGTGCGGCCCACCGCGGTCCGCGTCGACCTCACCGAGTACGGCGGGCCCACCATGGCCCCCGGTTGGGATCCCCTCGACATCCGCAACGGCGACATCGCCCCCATCGAGTCCGTGATGCTCGACGGCGGTCGCATCCAGCCCGTCAGCGTCGACTCCTGGCGCTCCGAGACCCCGGGTCTCGACGCCGGCCGCGCGCTCGCCACCGCCCTCGGCGTCGACCCGGCACGCGTGTCGGTACTGGACGCGGCGGTGCGGGGCGCCCGCGAGGTCGCCACGGTCCAGTCGCCACCGCTCCTGGACCGGCTGCGCGACATGATGAACGCCTCCGACAACGTCATGGCCGAGAGCATCGCCCGCGAGGTCGCCGTCGCCCGCGGCGAACCCGCGAGCTTCGACGGTGCCGCCCGCGCCGTGCTCGCCGAGCTGCGCGCCGCCGGCATCGACACGGCCGGGGCGCGGCTGTTCGACGGCAGCGGGCTGTCCGTCGACGACCGGCTGACCGCCGAACTGCTCGACGAGGTGATGAACGCCGCCGCCGGGCCCGACGAACCGCGGCTGCGACCGCTCGTGGACCTGCTGCCCATCGCAGGCGGCAGCGGCACGCTGTCCAACCGCTACCTCGACACCGCCGCCGGTCGCGCCGCCGCCGGGTTCCTGCGCGCCAAGACGGGGTCGCTCACCGGCACCAACACGCTCGCCGGTTTCCTCACCGATCGAAGCGGTCGCGTGCTCACGTTCACGTTCCTGTCCAACCGCGCCGGGCCGACGGGTCGCACCGCGCTCGACGCCGTGGCCGCCGCACTACGGTCGTGTGGATGCAGCCGATGAGCACTCCCACGGTGGGCCGCACCGTCGACTGGGACTTCGCCGCCACGGTCGGGCGCAAGCTCGTCAAACCCGCGCCGCCCACCACGGCCTACACCCGCGACCAGGTCGTCGCCCAGCTCGCCGAGTCGGCGCGCCGCGCCGAGGTGCCGGTGCGCGAGGTGACCGGCCTGGACGAAGGCGCGCCGCTGAACGAGGCGCGGATCGTCGATCGCGGCGAATGGGTCACCGCGGCAACGCAATCCATGCGCATCATGACCGGTGGCGTGAACGCCGACGCAGCCGCCGACGCCGACGCCGACGCCGACGCCGAAGCCGATACCGGTGCCGGCTCCCGGGTGGCCAGGGCCGGTGGCTACCTCACGCGCCGCGTCACGGGCGCCCAGACGGGCGCCGTGCTGGCCTTCGTGTCCTCCGGCATCCTGGGCCAGTACGACCCGTTCAGCCCCTCCCGCGAGCCGGGCGGGCATGGCGGCGGCGAGCTGCTCCTGGTGTATCCCAACGTGATCGCCGTCGAACGGCAACTGCGCGTCGATCCCGCCGACTTCCGGCTCTGGGTGTGCCTGCACGAGGTCACCCATCGCGTGCAGTTCCAGGCCAACCCGTGGCTGGTGGGCCACATGTCGCAGGCGCTGGCCGTGCTCACCGACGACGCCGAGCAGGACGTCGGCACCGTCGTCTCCGGCCTCGGCGAGTTCGTTCGCAGTCGGCGCGCGGAAGGTGCTGGCGCACAGGGCAACTCCGACGGCATCCTGGGTCTGGTGCGGGCCGTGCAGTCCGAGCGTCAGCGCACCGCGCTGGACCAGCTGCTGGTGCTCGGCACCCTGCTCGAAGGGCACGCCGACCACGTCATGGACGCCGTCGGGCCGGCGGTGGTCCCGTCGGTGGGCACCATTCGACGACGCTTCAACGAACGCCGCTCGCGCTCCCAGCCGCCGCTGCAGCGGCTCGTCCGGGCCCTGCTGGGCTTCGACGCCAAGATGAACCAGTACACCCGGGGCAAGGCCTTCGTCGACCACGTCGTCGCCGAGGTGGGCATGCACCGGTTCAACGCCGTCTGGTCCAGCGCCGACACCCTGCCGCGGCCCAGCGAGATCGACGAACCAGGGCAGTGGATAGCCAGAGTGCTCTGACGGCGCTGCGCCGCGCCGTCGACGCCCACGTGCGCAACCACGGCCTCGGTGCCGGCCCGTGGTGCATCGCGCTGTCCGGAGGGCCGGACTCGCTGGCGCTCACCGCCGTCGTCGCCGCCCTCGCCCCCACGACGGCACTCGTCGTCGACCACGGGCTGCAGGTCGGCTCGGCCGCCGTCGCCGCGACCGCCCGCGAGCAGGCCATGGCACTCGGCTGCGTCGCGGCCGAGGTGCTCACCGTCACGGTGGGTGCTGCGGGCGGACCCGAGGCCGCCGCCCGCACCGCCCGCTACGCAGCGCTGCGGCGCGCCCGCGCCGGGGCGCCCGTCTTCCTCGCCCACACCCTCGACGACCAAGCCGAGACCGTGCTGCTGGGGCTCGGCCGCGGCTCCGGACCCCGCAGCATCGCCGGCATGCGCGCGCACGACCCGCCCTGGACGCGGCCCCTGCTCGGGGTGCGCCGCACGGTCACGCACGCCGCGTGCGACGAGCTGGGGCTGACCCCGTGGCACGACCCCCACAACGCCGACCGCCGGTTCACCCGGTCCCGGCTGCGCACCGAGGTGCTGCCGCTGCTCGAGGACGTGCTCGGCGGTGGCGTCGCAGCGGCCCTCGCCCGCACCGCCGCCGCGGTACGCGAGGACACCGACCTCCTCGACCGCGACGCCGACGCCGCCCGCGCCGCCGCCACCATCGACCTGGGCTCGGGGGCCGCGCTCGACGTCGCCGCC